>JAULUX010000062.1:0-3058 GCA_032111385.1 Bacteroidia bacterium | reverse complement strand
AGGATCCCCGTGTTGAGCCCTTTGCCACGAACCTCACCGTTTTCCATATTGGATTCGGCTACACGTTTGCACATTGAGCACTGGGCGGACACCGGCAAGGCAGTACCTAACAACAAGAATGAAAAAACAGCAGAGAGCAGGATCTTCTTCATCGTTACATCAATTTGATTCAAAGGTAAACATGCACGGCCCGATTGCCACAATTTTTTGACTTGTAATTTCAAAATCGGTAGAAAGGAGAAATCATCAAATAAACTATGACACCGGTGGTCGTTACGTAAAGCCAAACCGGAAAAGTCCATTTGGCTATCCTCCTGTGCCTGGCCACCTGGTTGGTAAGTCCGTACCAGAACGAAATCAACACCATCGGCAGCACCACTGCCGCAAGTACAATGTGCGATAAAAGGATGGCCAGGTAAACCGGCCTCAGCGGATTATCCTCCGGAAAACGTGTTTCCTCACTCATCCAATGATAGAGGACGTAGGAGACAAGAAACAGACAAGAAAGAAAAAAGGTAGAAAGGTTGATTTTCTTGTGTAAATCCACATTTTTCCGCCTGATCGCCCGGTAGGAAAGGATCAACAGGACGGTACACGTCGCGTTGATGCAGGCATTCAAAGCGGGCAGGAATCTGACGAAAGCAGGCATGGGTTCCGGCCTGGGCAGAATTTTGCTATCCAGCAGGAGCACAAGAAGGAAAACCACAACGGAAACGGCCATCACGATTCGGAAGACGGTCTTTTCGGCGGCAGGTGCAGGGTTGGCCATGAAGATGTGAATTGAAGAGAAAACAAACTGAATCGAAGAAGGTTCAGCGCACTTCCGAAACTTCCAGCTGCAAGGCTTCTATGTCCTCAATCAGGCGCTTCACCTCAAAGTGTTCTGTCCCGTCATAAATACCACGAATTCGGCCTTGCTTGTCGATAAGCATGAATTTTTCTGAATGCAAAAAGGCTTCGGTTGCCTCGGGCGTTTCCAGCGCATTCAGGAAATAACTCTCCTTGGCCAGGCGGTAGATCTGTTCCTTATCCCCTGTGATGAAAAACCATTTTCCGGACATGGCCTGGTGTTCCTTCGCGTAAGCTTTCAACCTGGAAGGGGTATCGTTCATCGGATCAACTGTGAAAGAAAGGATCACCACATCCTTGTCGTCCTTGAACTTGTGCTGAACCCGCATCATCTGATTCGACATCTTCGGGCAAATAGTGGCGCAAGTAGAAAAGAAAAAATCGACCACGGATATTTTGCCCCTTGCCACGGCCTGTGTGATCGGTAAACTGTCCGAATCAATGAGATTGAAGTCCCCTACGGTATGATAAACGGTATCCACTACACTTTTGCCGTTCACAACACGGGAAACAGGCTCCCGGGGCCCGATGATGGGGAGAGGCTCGTAGCGGTTTTCACCTGTCTGCAATAGCAAATAAGCCACCGCAGGCACAACAAGAACCAGGGCTAACAGGAGGGCTTTTTTCACCTAGAGGCAGATGCTCAGAACAAGCGATCCCAAAGATTCAGGAAACTACCCTCTGCAAGAGCCATTCCGATCAGGTACACGATCAGAACGAATGGAAGTATGATCGTGTAGGCGAAACCGAGCTTCTCATGCTTCAGGTGCATGAAAAAGGCCACAATGAAATAGGCTTTGACAATGGTCAGCACGATAAAGGTGACCATCAGGATCATTTTTGATATCGGAGCGAATGCGATAGCGACTTCGAAGATGGTCACGAATAGAAGTATCCAGAACGTCCTCCAGATGACAGCCTTGTTCTTGGGATCATAATGTTCCTCAACGAACTGGTTGTGGATGTCGCCGGTGTAATACCCGTGTGGTTTGTGTTGTGAATCGGATGCCATGAATGATGAATCGACTTTCTCGGTTGAATTGAGCTATGTTATACGAGGTAGAAGAAGGTGAAGACGAACACCCACACCAAATCTACAAAGTGCCAATAAAGTCCGGTCTTTTCGATGTGTTCGTAATGCCCCCTTCGCGTATACACCCCTGAAAGTACATTCAGGAAGATGATGATGTTGATGATCACTCCCGAAAACACGTGGAAACCGTGAAAACCGGTGATGAAAAAGAAGAAATCGGCAAAGAGCGGATGTCCGTACTCGTTGTGAGTGAGGTTGGCACCGTGTATGTGTTCTGAACCGGCCTTGATGGCGGCGACCTGAGCAGGATCGCTGACCAGTGTGTAATCCTGGGTGATCAAAGATCCGGGAGGAGCTGTCTCTCCTTTCAATTCAAAGGCGTTCACTGCATCGCGGTAAACCGTGCCGTCGGTAGTAAGATAAGCACCGGCCTCGGTTCCATGGATGAAGTGGTACCACTCCCATGCCTGAGAACCCAGGAACATGAAGCCTCCGATGATGGTGAGGAACAGCCAGATCGCCACGCTTTTGTTGTCCCGGCGATGACCGGCATCTACCGCGAGTACCATCGTCACGGAGCTCATGATGAGAATGAATGTCATCAATCCCACATAGGCCAGTGGAATGTGTCCTTCGACGAACGGGAAGTGGGTAAACACGTCGTTTGCCTTGGGCCAGATCTCGGCGAAACGGTGGCGCATGGCACCATAGGCGATGATCAGGGTGGAAAACGTAAATGCGTCTGACACCAGGAAGAACCACATCATCATTTTGCCCCAACTTACATTGAAGGGGGAGCGGCCACCACCCCAGAGGGTGGTAGAGGGGGTTTCCTGCGTCATTGTCGCTTCAGCAGCCATACTAGAATGAATTCAGGTGTTAGGTTTCGGTTAACGGTAGACGGCCAAAAATACAAATAAATATATCCAAAGGCCATCCAAAAAGTGCCAGTAGGTCGCGCAGAGGCTGAGCCCTTCATAATCGCTTGAATTATAGCGTTCCCGGATGGCTCGTGCGGAAGTAAAAATAAGTCCGAGCAATCCAAACGCCAGGTGGGCCAGGTGGAGTCCGGATAAAACATAGAAGAAGGACCCGGAGGGCGTGGTTTTATCCACGAAGAATACTCCATTTTTTACCAGCTCGTTCCAACCCAGAAACTGGGTGAAAACAAACGCG
>JAULUX010000061.1:0-4320 GCA_032111385.1 Bacteroidia bacterium | reverse complement strand
TGAGGAAATTATTGGAATTGCTCAGGTTGAAACGATAGAAAGAGTTGCTACCGGCATTGACGTTGGCGGTGAATGTTGACCCGGGTCGGGCCTTGGCATCCTGAGTGTGGTTCCAGCGAATGAAAAAAGCCTTCTCCAGGCTATAATCCGGCAACTCCTCCCTGCTGATTCGTGAATAGGAATAATTGGCAGAAAAGTTTCCGCTGAAACGGTATCTCCAGGAATAGTTGCTGAATGCATTGACTCTCCAGCTCCCCCTCGAATACAAATCACCGGTAAGGGCGAGATCGAAATGATCGCTGACACCCAGGTAGTAGCCTCCGTTTCGGAGAAAAAATCCCAATTGCCTCGACTCTCCATACATGGGTAGAATTATACCGGATGAGCGGCCTTTCATGTTCGGGAAAAAGCCGAAAGGAATGGCCACAGGTGTAGGCACGTTCATAATGTGGAGATCGGCAGGTCCGGTCACCACCTTGTTGTTGGGAATGACCTTGATCTTGCCCGACTTCAGACAATAATGAGGCGTATCCGCATCGCATGTGGTATAGTATCCTTTCTGAACAAACGTGGTGTTATCGGCCTCTTTCTTGACCGTTTGTCCATGGATAAAACCATCCCCCTCTTTGGTAGTAATGCCGGTAATTCTCCCTCTTTTCGATTGGAAATTGTATTGAATGGTTTCCGCATTGAACACATCCTCACCCTGATGAAATACCGGACGGCCTGAGACGTTGCCCACGGAATCCGGAATACCGGTGGAAAACAAGGTCTTGGAATTGAAATTCAGGTGGATGTAATCCGCTTCGAGTTTCACATCTTCATAATTCATTTTCGCCTGACCGTACAGGTAAACCATGCCGGCATCGAGATCGTAGAGGACTGAATCTTCTGCCTGGTAGGTCACTTTGGATTTGAAGTCATCCGCCATCATCAGAGAATCCGGTACAATCAAGGTATCCTTTAGCGCTCCTGTCGTATCCGGCTTAACGGGCAACGTATCGGGGTAACAGGTAAAAACAAGAGGCATTGCATCCGCTTTCGGCAAAAACACCGCAGCCATCAAGGCCACCAAAGCAAGCGTTATGCCGTTTCGACATACGAACGACCAACAATCAAGCGTTGAAAAAATGGATCGCGCCCGGTCGTTCACATGAATCATTATCGGTCGAAGAGGCCTAATTTTGAACGTGTAAAGCTACAAAAGAGCTACGTGAAAAGAATTCCTCTTTCCATCCTGTTTGTCGCCCTTGTCCTTATCTCAGTTTCGGCACCCGGAACACGAGACAAGGATTACAGGATTCGTACGATTGTAATCGACGCCGGACATGGCGGACACGATGCCGGATGCCTGGGTTCAAGCTCCCGTGAGAAGCATGTCGCCCTCGGAATAGCCCTCCGCCTGGGTAAAATGATTGAATCCGGCTACCCTGATGTGAAGGTGATCTATACCCGTAAATCGGATGTGTTTATTCCACTTCACGAAAGGGCCAACATCGCCAACCGGGCCAACGCTGACCTTTTCATCTGCATCCATTTGAATTCCGGAAACAAGGCAGCCTACGGTTCTGAAACGTATGTCATGGGTACGCACAAGGCGGAGGATAACCTAGCCGTAGCGAAAAGGGAAAACGAAGTAATCCAGCTGGAAGATGATTACCGAAGCAAATACGATGGTTTTGATCCGAACTCACCGGAAGCGAACATCATATTTACACTTTATCAGAGCCAGTTCATGGCTCAGAGTATTCAGTTCGCGACACATATCCAGCACGAGTTCACCCACCATGCCGGACGCAACAACCGGGGCGTCAAACAGGCGGGTTTTCTGGTCTTATACAAAACCGCCATGCCTGCGGTTCTGATAGAATGCGGCTTTCTGTCTCACGACCAGGAGGAACGATTTCTTGCTTCGGATAAAGGGCAACAACTCATGGCGACATCGATTTTCAGGGCTGTAAAACGATACAAGTCTGAAATGGAATCGGGTAAACAGGAGGAAAGCAAAGAGCCTCAAACTCCAACGGGAGCCACCGGAACAACCCACACGAACACCGTCGTGGAAAAGCCAACGGAAATTCCTGAGACCAAATCGCCGCTTGAAGCACCTGTCAAAGGAGCATCTCCGGATTCAACCGCCACAGTCAAGGCAGTTGCTCCATCGGCTCCTGTGGTGATTAAAAAATCCGATATTTTCCTGACTGTGCAGATCGGAGCCAGCAAAGATCCGGTGAAAGATCAGGGAAAGTACTTGAAAACCCCGGATGTTAGAGCAATCCAATGCACCGATGGATTTACCCGTTATGTGGTGGGTCAATTCACCACGGAACAGGCTGCTCGCATAAGACTGCAATCGATCAAATCTTCGCATTGGCCCGATGCTTTCCTGGTCGGTTTCATCGGCAATGAAAAAGTTCCTTTTGCAGAGGTGATTTCCAAATTGAATAAACAACCCCCATCGAATTGAAATTAAGCAACGAAGCTAAAATCGGAATCCTCCTGACAGTTACCCTGGCATTGTTCATCTGGGGATTAAACTACCTGAAGGGAAGGGACTTGTTCACCAGCAGGGTGAAATACTTTGCGGTATATGACCAGGTGGATGGTCTGGTCAGTTCAAATCCTGTATTCATGAACGGTTTCCGCATCGGAATAGTGAACGACATATCATTCTCCAATGACAATTCAGGTCGTTTAGTAGCGACCCTTTTGATTGACAAGAACGTGTACATCTCCCGAAACTCAGTCGCCCGAATCTTCAGCACGGACCTCATCGGTACAAAGGCAATGAGAATCGATCTGGGGGATTCACCCGAACAGCTACAAGGCGGTGATACGCTTACCTCGGGGGTCGAGACGAGTTTCGCTCAGCAATTCGGTCAGGAAGTCGGTCCGATCAAGGACAAAACGGAGCGACTGATCGTATCCATCGATTCGCTGGCTTCCCAGATGCGGAAGGCCTTGAACGAAGAGAACAGATCGAAACTTGCCGGAAGCCTCAACCACCTTGAATCTTCATTGGCCGGGATTGACCGGATGATCAATAGTGACCAAAGCAAGTTCAATAAGATGATCAGCAATGCCTCATCGATCGTCGGCAATATCAATGCACACGAGGCTGAAATTTCTTCCATCCTCTCGAATCTGAACCGATTAAGCGACACCCTGGCTGCGATTCGATTCAGGGAGACTGTAGAGTCAGCCGGTCAGGCCATTGATCAACTGAACCTGGTGCTGGAAAGCATCAACAAAGGGGAAGGCACTTTGGGTCAATTGACAGGGAATGATACGCTTTATCGAAGGTTGGAATCATCGGCAAACAACCTTGATTCCCTTTTGGTAGACTTGAAAGCCCATCCGAAGCGCTATTTGCATTTTTCAGTTTTCGGTCGCAAGGAAAAATGAACATTGGACGCTAGACAAGGTCCCCACAACTTATTTCGTTTCAATTATCTTTCGATTCCCAACCCGCACCTATGATTGCCCAGATCCTATTCGCACTTTGCCTGGCTGTCGGGATTTTCTTCTTCGCAAGGAAAATCCGCGAAGTCAGTTCATTGATCCGCCTCGGCAGACCTCTAGACCGTACCGACAGGAAATCGGAACGCTGGATGACCATGGCCCGAGTCGCTCTTGGGCAATCGAAGATGGGCAGCAGGCCTGTCGCGGCTTTTTTTCACGTACTGATCTATGTCGGGTTCATCATCATCAACATCGAGGTACTGGAAATCATTCTCGACGGACTCACAGGAGCCCACCGTATTTTCGCCTTCCTGGGCGGTTTTTATGATTTTTTGATCGCCTCTTTTGAAATTCTTGCAGCGGCGGTCCTGGTCGCCTGCGTGGTTTTCCTTGCCCGAAGGAACCTCCTGAACATCCAACGGTTCCGGATGCCCGAACTGAAGTCCTGGCCCAGGAATGATGCCAATATCATCCTTGTCGTTGAGATCCTGCTCATGAGTGCATTCCTCATCATGAATGCAGCAGACCAGCAACTCCAATCGATCGGATCGGCACATTATGCCAAAGCAGGCAGCTTTCCGGTCAGCGGAATACTCCTGCCCTTGTTCCAAGGCACATCTGAACACGCTTTGATTTTACTTGAACGAAGCTGCTGGTGGTTTCACATTTTAGGGATTCTGGCCTTTTTGAACTATGTCCCCTATTCCAAGCATTTCCACATCCTGCTGGCATTCCCGAACACCTGGTACAGCAAGCTGGACCACAAAGGCAAGCTGGACAACCTTGAAAAAGTGACCCAGGAGGTGAAAATCATGATGGACCCGTCGGCAGCTGTTTCTTCAGACACACAGCTTCCTG
>JAULUX010000060.1:0-6168 GCA_032111385.1 Bacteroidia bacterium | reverse complement strand
CCTGAACCACATCGATGAGTGCATGAGGAGCGTTGTACTTCGGGAATTTCAAGTGCCTTTTCAGACTGACCATCACTTGATCCATTCGGGTTCTTGTGGTGGGGAATTCCGTCCGCATTGGGAATCCTTTGCCTAAAATCAATGCCCATACAACCTGTCCTGCCACCACAGAAGTCATCAGTCCGGTATGAAGTGCTCCCTGTAATCCCATGCCGAGGGCGATTCCGGCTTGTGCGATCGAAGACAATATCCTGCTCCAGAAGTTCAGTTGAAAGGTGCTGTTTCTGATGGAGTAGTTGTTGAATGCCTGGCTTGTACCGGATAAAATGACGAAAAGTGGTAAAGCCCACAGGTAAAGTGAGGGTATCGCAATCCTCCCGGATATTTTGAGGGATGCCATGGTTGTGAAAACGAGCAGCCCGACGCCCAATGAAATCCCCAAACTACCTGCCACCAGGTTTTTGGATTCAGTTGCGTCATCTGAGGCAACTACTGCGAGCTCATACCGCAATGTGGCAATAACTGAAAGGATTGCTGCGAGTGAGAAATAGACTTGAAAAACAGCAAATTCCTCCGGACCGTAAATACGGGTGAGAAAGGGTGTTACACCCAATTGGACGGCCTGTGCAATGGCCGTTGCGCCTACCAGGGAGGCTACATTCCGTGTTAAAGGGTTTTGCGTAGTGCGAAGGAATCGCATCAGCTGATCATGAAATTATGCCAGGCGAGTACCGTCTCCGGTTCCGGAGTAACGGGTTTCGACCCGGAGGATCACTTCGCATAATTCACCGCCCGGGTCTCCCGGATTACCGTCACTTTCACCTGGCCGGGATAGGTCATCTCGGTCTGGATCTTGTTGGCGATATCGAAGCTGAGCTGTTCGGTTTGCTTGTCGTCGAGTTTTTCGCTCTCTACGATAACGCGTAATTCGCGACCGGCCTGGATGGCAAAGGCCTTTTCCACGCCCTTGTAGCTCTGGGCCATGTTCTCCATTTCCTTGAGGCGCTTCATGTACTGCTCGACGATCTCGCGGCGGGCTCCAGGACGTGCTCCGCTGATGGCATCACACACCTGGACAATCGGGGAGATGATGCTGTTCATCTCGATTTCGTCGTGGTGGGCGCCGATGGCGTTGCATACTTCGGGGTTCTCTTTGTTGCGCTCGGCGATCTTCATACCGGCAATAGCGTGTGGCAACTCCATGTCCTCTTCGGCTACTTTTCCGATGTCGTGGAGCAGTCCCGCACGCTTGGCAAGCTTGGTGTTCAGGCCGAGTTCTGCAGCCATCAGGGCGCAAAGGTTGGCCACTTCGCGGCTGTGCTGGAGCAGGTTCTGTCCGTAAGAAGAACGGTACTTCATGCGGCCTACCATACGGATGAGCTCGGGTGCCAGACCGTGAATGCCCAGATCGATTGCGGTACGCTTTCCGGTCTCAAGGATTTCCTCGTCGAGTTGGCGTTTTACTTTGGTGACAACCTCTTCAATACGTGCTGGGTGGATACGGCCGTCGGAGACGAGTTGGTGAAGGGCCAGGCGGGCCAACTCGCGGCGAACGGGATCGAAACCGGAAAGGATGATGGCCTCGGGAGTATCGTCAACGATGATCTCAATACCGGTGGCCGCTTCCAGGGCACGGATATTCCGTCCTTCACGTCCGATGACACGGCCTTTTACTTCGTCGTTGTCGATATGGAATACAGTAACGGCATTTTCGATAGCATGCTCGGTGGCGACACGCTGGATGGTCTGGATGACGATCTTCTTGGCTTCCTTGTTGGCCGTGAGCTTGGCTTCGTCCATCGTTTCCTTGATGTACTGCATGGCTCCGGTCTTGGCTTCGGCTTTTAAGGCCTCCATCAATTGGGTCTTGGCATCAGCAGCAGACAATCCGGCAATTTTTTCCAGAGCGGATACCTGCTTCTGGTGCGCCTTTTCGATCTCATCACGCTTGCGGTTGAGGTTCTCCTGCAGGTTCTTGATGTTCTCCTGCTGAGAATCAAGTTCGGAAGACTTGCGCTTGTTCTGCTCGATCTGCTGGTTCAGGTTGCCCTCTTTTTGTTTGATCCTGTTCTCCGCTTGCTGGATGGCTTTGTCCTTTTCAGAAATGTGCTTTTCGTGCTCAGTCTTCATCTGATAGAAGCGGTCTTTGGCTTCCATCGTTTTGTCCTTAAGCAACAATTCGCCCTTGGTCTGGGCTTCCTTTAAAATGGCCTTGGCCTTCTCTTCGGCGGCAGCTACGCTGGCCTGGTTGTTCTTTCGGGCGATGAGGTAGGAAACGACTCCTCCTATGAGTACGCCGACTACTCCGGCGATGATGATCATGATGTCCATAATGCGGTTCTAAACGGTGTGTTTTCGGTTGAACTATATAACGAAAGCCCGCATTCGTACTGTGCGAGTAAACCCCAATAGACAGGGTCGGAGTCAGCCGGCTGATTTACGCTTTCCCGTCAAGCGGGACCTGCCCTGGGCAGCCTGAGTCTTTCTCCTAGTGGATGTATGTTGAGTTTACATCGTCGACCAGTACGAATGCGGGCTTCTTCAGTTTTTGCTGAATATCCCTGTGGAAGGGTAAGAACGGTCAGGCGGTTTGAAAAGCTTTGGCGAGCTCTGCCAATGCATCAAGATCCAGGTGAAGGGTGTCGGAAACCTCTGATTTTTGCTGCTGCATGCGTTGATGCTCTGCGGATAAATGCAAAGCACACATCGCCAACAGGTCGCGTATATCGCGAACGCCAAAGGCTTTCTCGTATTCCTTGAGTCGCCGGTTGACGGTCTGCGCAGCCTGGATGAGTTCCCCTTCCTGCTGCTCGTTTACCCGCAGCGGGTAGGTCTTCCCTGCAATTTCCAATGCCACGTATTTGAGGTTGCTCACGGCTTTAATCACGTTGGATAAGTTCCAGGCACTTGTCCACTTCCCGGAGGTAGCGGTTGATCTGGATTTTCAACTCACGGGAGGAGTGGTCGTCCCCGCCCTGAATCGCCTGCGCTAATTTAATGGTTTTGACCTGTTCCTTCAGGTCACTGATCTCTTTTTCCAGGCTATGTTTTTCCACCAGCATTTGTTCATGCTGTTCCGTGAGCCTGCGGTACCGGTCATGGAGCTGGTGATGCTCCTTAAGAGCCGTTTTAAGCAGGCGTTTGATCTCGTTGATCTTTTCAGAAGCTGTGGTCACAATCTTTTGAAAATGAGCATTTGACAAATATAATCTACATCGATGGATAAACCCAAACCGGGAGGCCGAAGGAGGATTCCCTACCTTTATCGGTTCAAATCCATGGGCTTCTACGTCAGTTTTTCATCCGGGTTCCGTTGGGGGATGATGGTCGTAATGGCTGTCTTCCTGTGCGGTTCGTTAAAGGCTCAAATTCAATTTGATCCTCCGATTCAAGGCGCATGGGTGCTTTCCGGGACCTTCGGGGAACTGCGGAACAATCATTTTCATGCCGGCCTCGATTTCAAAACCGGGGGGCAGGAGGGGATGTCCATCCTGGCAGCTGCCGATGGCTGCCTGTCAAGGATCAGGCAAGGACCTGCCGGCTATGGTCTGGCACTTTATCTGGATCACGATACACTCTTTACTTCGGTCTATGCCCACTTGCATCATGCCGAACCGCTAGTGGCGGCCTTTCTGGATTCCCTTCAATGGGCGAACCGGAGGTTTGAAATCGATACCGTAGTCGATTCCGGCTGTTTTTGCTTTGAAAAGGGGGCGGTTATAGGAATTAGCGGCAATTCCGGTTCCTCAGAGGGCCCCCACCTTCATTTTGAAATCCGTGATAGGAGCACACAGGATCCCCTGAACCCATTGCCCTTTTTAGGCCAAATCAGCGATTCGATTGCCCCTGTAATCAGGCAGGTGGCTATTTATAGAAGATTGGGAAGTCGGTTTGAATTCGAAAAACTGGCCGATTCCTGTTCAAATGGTTCAGATACGGTCTTTTTGAATACGACTTCGGCATCCTGTGGAGTGGCGATAGGCGTGACCGATCCCGAAAGGCTTGGTATATACCGGATCGAATGGACCATCAACGATACTGCTTTTGGGGAGTTCCGCTTTGATAGATTCAATTATAACGAAACCCGATATGCAAATGCACACGGGGCCCAGGTTCAGCAAACCCGCTCACCGGGAGTGAAATTACACCGCTTATATCGACTTCCCGGTGATTCCTGTTCAATGTTTAGGGATGCTGTGGAGTGTATTTTGAATTTTGGAGAGGATAGCGATACACAGCATGTACGGATAGTTTGCTTGGATGCACACGGTAACCGCGATAGCCTCCTTCTTGCAGTCGTTTTTACACCGGAGGAAATAGGCGGACTCTTAAAAGACGGTAGTGATAAGGGCAGGCTGTTGGCCTTCGGAAAAGGGCATAAGCTGGTATTTCATGAAGGTGTAGAACTGGAACTTACACCACGGGCTCTGTATCAGGACGAGCTGTACTCCGATTCTTTACATCCGGTGACAGAAGGAGATCGTCGGTTTCATCCTATAATGATCGGATTGCAAACAAGTTTCCATGAATCTCAATCCTTGACCCTTCCGTTACCGGTTCATCTGCGAAAGAATGAAACGAATTTGGTGGCGCTGCGCTGCGATTCAGTAGGAGGGAGAGTAAGAGAAGTACTGCTGCCCACCAGGCTGGTAGGTGCTCATGCTATTTTTAAAATTCGTTCCGGCGGTTGGTATGCGCTGAGTGAGGATAGCATTCCTCCACGCGTTGATGCGCTCAATCGGTTGAGGGACGAAGTGGACGATCAGCTATACGACCAGTGCAGGATCAGCGACGAAGGCAGTGGAATTGCTCGTTACGAGGTGTTCCGCAACCACCGCTGGATCTTGGCTGAGTACGATGCCAAATCGGGCAGGTTGAGGTGGAAACCGGATCCACCGTCGGCGGGTCCGGACCTGATATCGATTGTGCTCGAAGACAAATGCGGGAATAGATCCCGTTTTGATTGCGTCGAGTATCAACCTTGACAAAGATCAGTGACCTGCCCGAGGGCGGTCATTTTTTTGGGAGACAGTTGTGCGGAGCTTTGCCTTATCAAACTTTAAAAACCCAAAACCATGAGCACGCTTTTAAAAACCAACACCGGTAGGATCAAGCCGGCCACTCTCAGCAATTTTTTTGATCCCTATTTCAAACGCGATTGGGCAGACATCTTTGGTAAGGACATGGTCGATACCATTCCTGCAGCGAACATCGCTGAAACCAACGGCTTTTACATGGTGGAACTGGCGGCACCAGGATTGAAGAAGGAAGATTTCAAAATCAAGGTCGACGGCGATATGATCACCATTTCTTCCGAAAAGGAAACCGAAACCAAGTCCGAAGAAAAGGACTACTCACGCCGTGAGTACAATTACACCTCTTTCAGCCGCTCTTTTCAACTTCCGGAAACGATCGATCAGGATAAGATCAAAGCTACTTATACCGATGGATTGTTGAAAGTGGAACTTCCCAAAAAGACGGTGACGGAGTCAAAGTCCACCCGGAAAATTACGGTTTCGTAGTGTATTTTTTTGCAGGTTTAGTGTTAAAAGGCTGCGCCAATGTGTGCAGCCTTTTTTCTGGATGCATGAATGGGCAATTCGTAATTTCGTCGAAAACCAGAATTGGATATGTATACACTCTTTGAACCCCTCTCAATTGCTCAGTTGCTAGTGAGGCTTATGACCGGCTTGCTCTTTTTTTTTCAGGGTTACGATAAGGTTTTCCGGCTGGGTTTGCAAGAGGTGATGCGAACCGTATCGCCCAGTTACCGGGAAAGAAATCTACCTGAACCGATCGTCAGGTTCCTCGTGTTTTTTACCTCCTATGTTGAACTTTTTGGAGGTGCATTCCTTATTGTGGGTTTGTTTCAACCTGTGGTTATTCCATTGATGGGCGCCGACCTGATTATTGCCGCGGCCGGGATGAGCATGGTGAACCCCATGTGGGACACCAGGCATGTGATGACCCGTTTTCTGTTGATCATTGCTTTATTGCTGTTCGACCCCATCAATGATATCTTCAGTTTGGACTATTTATTTCAATCCTGATCAGAAGTATGAATAACCACACGTCTTCGAATAGCCGATACCTGTAATTGAAACGATGCGAAAAAGCCAGGCGATCGAGATCCGACCCAAGGTGTCCGCCATCCGATTGGTGTTGGTG
>JAULUX010000059.1:0-2481 GCA_032111385.1 Bacteroidia bacterium | reverse complement strand
TCGATGACCTGCCGAAAAACGATCCGGTCTATTCCGACATGCGTTTCTTCGAATCGAATTTCAACGGGGTTCTGCCACTCGAGATCCTGGTCAACACGCGCGAACCTTCCGGCATCACGGCACGGAACGCCGAGGCGCTCTACAAGATCAACCGACTGCAGAAACTGTTGGGGCGTCACGAGGAGTTCTCCAGGCCTTTGTCGATAGTGGAGGTATTGAAATTCTCGAACCAGGCGCTTGCAGATGGTGACCCGAAAAAATATGTGTTGCCGGGATACAGCGGATTACAGACCCTGTCGACCTATACGGGCGAATCCATGGGTCGTGAAGGACTGCTTCGTTCGTTGGTGGACACCAACCGTCAATTCGCACGCGTCACCTTGCAGGTAGCCGACATCGGCTCCAAACGCATGGGCGAGTTGCTTCAAAGCATACAACCCGGCATCGATTCCATCTTCGATCCCGCCGACTATGATGTGGAGATGACCGGTCACAGCGTCATCTTCATGAAGAGCAACGATTACCTGCTGAAGAACCTGATGGAAAGCCTGCTCATCGAGATCCTGTTGATCACCCTGGTCGGACTGGCTCTTTTCCGCAGCCTGCGCATCATTTTACTCTCGAAGCTTCCCTGCCTGATTCCGTTGGTGATCACCGCCGGTATCATGGGCTTTTTCGACATTTCCTTCCGTCCTTCGACCATCCTCATCTTCAGTATCGCATTCGGCATTTCCTCAGACGGCACCATCTACTTCCTGACCCGCTACAAGCAGGAACTCAGGAAGCGCGCCATCAGCGTACCGGAAGCGATCTCCATCACCATCCGCGATACGGGGATCAGCATGGTCTATACCACCATCATCCTCTTTTTCGGCTTCGCCATCTTTGCCGCCTCCGGTTTCGGGGGTACGGTAGCGTTAGGTATCCTCCTCAGCATCACGTTGTTCGTAGCGATGATCACCAACCTCCTTTTGCTGCCCTCCATCCTGATGTCCATCGATAAACGACAAAGCCGGAAGGAAATGATCCAGCCGGCTTTGATCGAGATCGAGGAAGACGAAGAGTAACCTCGGGTTTATTTCCGTTTATTCATTTGATCTTTTAGCCCGAGGGGTGTGTCGCGCTGAAGTTTGAAATGCTTTTCAACTTGACTACCCGATGATCTCGCGGTCAAAAAATCCTGGTAAGTGATGTTGAACGCTCCCTGGGTGATTGAAACCGGTGCACCGGTCGACTGGTCGGTTCCCTGCGCTGAAAACGTGCCGGAGATCCTGCGGGCGCTTTTGTTGTGCGATGCAATGACAATGCTCCCTCCGGTGATGTCGGCATTATCAAGGGTGATGTTGCCGTCTGAAGCGTAGATCTCGGCTACGCCGGGCAATGGCAAGGTAATTCCTCCGCTCACACTATTCGGAAGATATAACTCTAAATAATTTCCATCGCCGGTTTGACCAATGATGGCCACCTGGCCTTCCTCCGTATCATTGATGCCGAAACTTGAACATGTGGGAAATGGGACTCCATTCATCTGGGCCGAAAATGAATTTCCTGACACAGGACCGAAATATGGCCGATAAGTGAAGTTCCCGCCTGAAACCACTAGGCTGTTGGCGTTGGAAATCTCCATGAGTGTACAGCTAAAGGCGAATGAAATGGAACGGGTGGTGGGATCGTAGGAGGTGACGATGAGCTGTCCGCCTCCGTTGGGCATATCTGTCAGATAGATGTTTCCGGTGGTATCAATCACCTCCATCCGGGCTTTGACATTCCCTCCGAATGGACCCAGTGCATAGGTTCGTCCGCTCACAATTTCGTCCTCGATCAGGATCAACACCTGGTACAAACCGCCCTGGGCTATTCCTTCCGATTCAACACAGTCGTTATTGACCAAAAAATAGCTGAATTCGGTTGAATCCGAAGCCCAGGGTACTCCATTGATCGTGGCCGTCATCCTGGATAAGGGTGCAAGCGGGGCTGGGCTTCCGCCACCGGAAGGTTTGTCCTCATCTTTCTTACAGGACGTGATAATTAATAAGAGTGCGAGCAGGGACCATAAATAGGAAACGGTTTTGATGCGCATGTGGGTTGGGGTTGGTGTAAAACAAAAGTAAAGTGGGCCGCCCTTTCAGACAACGTGTTTTCCATTTCATTTGATGAATCCGGTTCAGCTCTTTTGAATCGTCATTACTGCATTGCCCATGACGGTTATGACCGAAATCATCTTCAAAAATGGTTTGGATGCCCGAACTTAGTAAGCGGAAATCGCCCGATTTCCGGGTGCGGTGAACTTTTTTACCGGGCAATTGGTTTTAATGAAAACAACAAAGTCATGAAGTGTCCGAACTGCCAGCAGAACCTGTTGATGACCGAACGCAATGGTGTCGAAATCGATTACTGTCCCGAATGCCGCGGCATCTGGCTCGACCGCGGAGAACTTGACAAGATCATCGAAAAGTCAGCATCCGGCGGGTCGAACCGCTC
>JAULUX010000058.1:0-20449 GCA_032111385.1 Bacteroidia bacterium | reverse complement strand
ACATTAGCGGAGCCTCGGGTCCGTACACTTTCGTTTGGTCCGACGGTCAATCCGGGCAGAACCGTACCGGCCTGTGCGCAGGATCTTACCAGGTTACGGTGACCAGCTCGAATGGATGTAGTGCCTCTTACACCGCAACCTTCACCGATCCGGATGTACTACAGACTTCATCCGGCTCAAGCCTCGTCAACGTTTCCTGCTTCGGCGGAAACAACGGTTCTGTTACGATCTCGGCAACCGGCGGTACTGCTCCCTATACAGGCGCGGGCACCTTCAGTGGTTTGTCGGCCGGCAATTATTCCTATACGGTATCTGATGCCAATGGCTGTAGCAGTTCGGTTTCGGTAAACATCACAGAACCGGCTGCGCTCGCCATCAGCCTTAGCAGCAATACCGATATTTCCTGCACAGGGGATAGCACTGGTGAACTCGTCGTTGCATCCGCAGGCGGAGTGGCCCCCTATACCTACTTGTGGAATACGAATTCGACAGATTCCGTATTGAACAACATGCCTGCCGGTCTCTACTCAGTCACCGTAACCGATGCTAACGGATGCAGCCAATCGGGAAGTTATACTCTGAACGAGCCTGTACTTGCCTTATCGGCAACTTCCAATAACACCATGGTCGGCTGTAACAACGGTTCGACCGGGGCGATCGATCTTACACCTGCCGGTGGTACTGCGCCGTATTCCTATACCTGGAGCACGGGTGCAACCACTGAAGACATTTCCAATTTGACCGCCGGCGCTTATATCGTAACTGTAGTCGACGATAACGGATGTCAGTACTCTGCCGTGTTCAATATCGATGAGCCCCTCGCAGGACTCGCAGCCACCAATTCCGTATCTGCGGTTGCTTGTAATGGAAATGCTACCGGACAGATCGATCTTCAGGTGAGTGGTGGTACTCAACCCTATTCGTACCAGTGGAGCAACGGTTCCACATTGGAAGACCTCTCCGGCCTTGCATCCGGTACGTATACGGTGACCGTCACCGATGCCAACAACTGCCTTTACAATGAAGTGATCAGCGTTACTGAACCCGTTTCTGCGCTGAATGCCAGTGTGAATACTACCGCGGTAGCATGCTTCGGTGGAAACGACGGCCAGATCGATCTGCAGCCTGCAGGCGGAACTGCACCATACACCTTCCTGTGGAGTAATGGTTCAACCGATGAAGACCTGTCCAATCTCACATCAGGATCCTACGATGCATTGATCACCGATAGCAATGGTTGTACTTACAGTCAAACTGTGGTTGTCAACGAGCCGGCTGCTGCTATTTCTGCTGGTGCTGCTTCTACGGTGAACGTAGGATGCAACGCCGGTGCAACAGGTCAGATCGACCTGTCTGTGTCCGGTGGTACTCAGCCTTATTCCTTTGCTTGGAGCAATGGATCCACGCTTGAGGATCTTTCCGGTTTGACTGCAGGATCCTATACGGTGACTGTCACAGATGCCAACAATTGTACATCCAGCCAGACAATAAGCCTTTCCGAGCCGGTAGCAGCACTATCCGCGACTGCTACCTCATCCGCTCTCTTGTGCTTCGGTGATAACAACGGGCAGATCGACTTGCAAACTGCAGGTGGAACCGCGCCTTATTCCTATCAGTGGAGCAATGGTTCGACCGATGAAGATCAGTCCAATCTCACGGCTGGCTCATACGATGTTCTGATTACCGATAACAACGGTTGTACCTTTAGTGAGACGGTTGTTGTAAATCAGCCCGCTGCTACGATCTCTGCTACTGCCGCTACCGTGAATGTGGGATGTAACGCCGGTGCAACCGGTCAGATCGATCTGACTGTGTCGGGTGGAACCGCTCCCTATACTTTCAGTTGGAGTAACGGTTCGACCGACGAAGATCTCTTGAATATCATCGCCGGCCAGTACACTGTAGTGGTTACTGATGCCAACAACTGTACCTATTCTCAAACCATCGATATCAATCAGCCCGGCGCAGGTGTCTCTGCCTCCTTATCAGTCACCGATGTGGATTGCAACGGATTCTCCAGCGGTCAGATCGATTTGACTACGATCGGTGGAACTGCCCCCTATATTTATCAATGGAACAACGGAGTGATCACAGAGGATCAAAGCGGAATCGTTGCCGGTACGTACACTGTTCAGATCACAGACGCGAACAACTGTGTGTTCACCACTTCCGTGGTGGTTGACGAGCCGGTTGCAGCCCTGTCGGCAACCCCGGCCATCACAGACGTGGCCTGTCAGGGAAATGCAAGCGGAAGCATCGACATCACTACCGCAGGCGGTACGGCTCCTTATGCCTACCAGTGGAACAACGGTTCTTCAAATGAAGACCAGACCGGTCTTACCGCAGGAACTTACGATGTGATTATTACTGACGATAACGGATGTACTTTTGCATCCACCTACACTATCAACGAGCCTTCAGCCCCGTTGGGAAGTTCCAATACGGTGGTGAATGTGGATTGCAACGGAAACACCTCCGGTCAGATCGACCTGACTGTATCCGGTGGTACGGCTCCCTACACTTATCAGTGGAACAACGGATCGACAACGGAAGACCAGCCTGCCCTTTCAGCCGGTACTTACACCGTCCTGATCACCGATGCAAACAATTGTACTTCTTCCGCTTCGATTACAATCGGAGAACCTGCCGCTGCACTTGCTGCAAGCTCAAGCGTGAACGCAGTTGATTGTAACGGCGATGCCACAGGCCAGATCGACCTGACACCTGCCGGTGGTACGGCACCTTATTCCTACTCCTGGAGCAATGGAGCCTCTACCGAAGACATCAATAACCTCAATGCCGGTACCTTCACCGTAACTGTGACCGATGTGAACGGCTGTACTGCCATCCATGTGGTTCAGGTCACTCAGCCACAAAATGCCCTCCAGGCCAATGGAACGGCAACACCTGCAGATTGCATCAACGGTACCCTGGGTACTGCAACGGCTGCACCCACCGGCGGAACCGCACCTTTCAGTTACCAGTGGAACACCGGAGCTGCAGTTGCCCAGGTTCCCAACCTGATCCCGGGCACCTATCAGGTGACGGTCACCGATGCGAACGGATGTACAGCGAACCAAACGCTCACCGTGGTTGACAATTCTACGTTGACGATTCAGGCCAACGGCAGTACGGAGATCTGCGTGGGAGACAGCGTCACCATCAGTGCCCCACAGGTGCCTAACGCAACTTACCAATGGCTCTTTAACGGTTCACCGCTGCAGGGAGCCAATAACAACACCTTCACCACTCCGGCGAACGGTACTTATCAGGTGGTGGTGACTACATCCTGCGGTCCTTACACTTCCAATCCGGTCATCATCACTCTTCGTACAGTCGACAACGTGAGTATCACCAACGATGTGATCATCTGCACGGGCGAAACGACGCAGCTTGAAGTGACAGGTGGAACTTCCTGGTCATGGAGTCCTGCCGGTAACCTCGACGACCCGACCAGTGCAACTCCGGTGGCCAGCCCCCGTCAGACGACGACCTATGTGGTGACTATCCAGGACGATTACGGTTGTACCACTACGGCTTCAGTTACGGTGACCGTGGAATGCGACACGTTGAACATACCCAACGGTTTCTCGCCCAACGGCGACGGAAAGAACGACACGTTTGTGATCGACGGATTGGAGCAATTCCCGGGTACGGTACTGACCATCTTTAACCGCTGGGGGAACATGGTTTACAAGCAGAAGGATTATGCCAACGATTGGAACGGAACATCCAACGTCGGAGGTACTGTCGGCGGCAATGAATTGCCAAACGGCACCTACTACTACATTGTTGACCTGAACAAAGGCGAAAAGCCACTTTCAGGATTTGTGGTGATCCGTAGATAATTCCGAGCCTTGAACAATCAAATCGACTAAAAAGAAACTACCATGATATCATCTTTTAAAAAAGTTGTCAGGACCGGCCAGGTGCTTTTCCTGTCAGTGATGCTGGGGCACCAGGCCCAGGCTCAGTTCGAGCCCCAGTTCACACAGTATATGTTCAACGAGATGTTCATCAACCCGGCTTATGCGGGGTCGCGTGAACACATGTCGATGACCTTGTTGTACCGCAATCAGTGGGTTGGATTGGAGGGTGCACCAACTACGCAGACCTTCACCGCTCATACGCCCTTGCGCAACGACCGCATGGGTATCGGATTGAGCATCATGAACGAGGAGATCGGTGTGACCCGTGACCTGTCTTTTTACGGCAACTATGCTTATCGCATGCCCACCAGTTTCGGATTCGTTTCGTTGGGATTGTCAGCCGGTCTGATCAATCACACAGAACGCTTGTCCGATTTGAATATCCGGGAACAAGGTGATGAATCTTTCATCGGAACACCGCGTGTAACCGTACCCAACGCCGGTTTCGGAACCTTTGTTCAAGGCCGTAATTTTTATGCAGGGGTGTCAATTCCGCGAATGATCAAAAACACGGTCGATGCAGGCGCGTCAAAATCAGACAACAAAATCGAGATGCAGTCCTGGCATTACTACATCACCGGTGGCTACGTTCAACCTCTGAACGAGACCATCAAGATGAAGGCTACCAGCATGGTGAAGGCCGTTAGCGGTGCTCCATTGATCGGCGAATTCGGACTTCATGCACTGTTCCATGAGACCTTCTGGATCGGAGCGGCATACCGCACCGGCGACGCCTGGGCTGCCATCGCTCAATTCCAGATCAACAATCAGCTACGCATGGGTTATTCCTATGACTTCACCACTACAGAGCTGAGGAACCATAGCTCCGGCACACATGAGATCACGTTGGGATATGATTTCTCTTTCAACAAGAAGAAGGTGGTGACACCAAGGTATTTCTAGTCAGTCAATAACTACAAGCATAGGGCGATCCGGTTATCGGGTCGCCCTATTGCATTTTTCGCCGGCTTGTTCCGTACCTTAGATGTATGCATGAGTATAAATACCCCATTTGGTGACATAAGTCACTCCATTTAGGGGTATGTACCCGGTAGATTTACAGCGTCAACATTAAGGTTAATACCATATTGAATTCGGCCAGATATAACCTAAAACCAATCCTATGAATAAAACTCTTCTACTCTTAGTGACCTTGCTCGGAAGTGTTCCGGCATCGTCCCAAACCCTGACCGGTGAATCAGCAAGCCGGATTCATCCGAATGCGGTAGAGGTACGTATCAATGAGCGTACCCAATCGCCACTTTTTGTGCAATTTGACCGGAATTCCTTCCTCTCTGTTTCCGCAGGTATGGAGGCGATCGGTCCGATGCTTGGCACTGGGGTTAATGACGCATGGCGAAGTATCCGTTCTGAAACCGATGAGTTGGGCATGCGCCACTTAAAATACCAGCAACTCTACCGGAATATCCCCGTTGTGACCGGCGAATACATTCTGCATGAAAGCAAAGGCCGTATCACTTCTGCGAATGGTGTTTTTTACAAAGGCTTGAATATTCCGGTCAGCGCCGGAGTAGCAGAAAAACAGGCGCTTGATGTGGCAACCAAGTCAACGGGCGCCACTGTGTTCCTTTGGGAATCTTCTGCAAAGGAGCAGGAGATCCTTCATGGACACGGTCACGACAATGCCTACCCTAAAGGTGAGCTGGTGATACTTCCATCGCTTCCGGGAATGAAAGAGCGTGGGTACCGGCTGGCTTGGAAATTCGATGTGTATGCACTTGATCCGCATATGCGTTGGAACATCTATGTCGATGCACAAAACGCGGAAGTCCTGTTCAAGGAAGAACGTATTTGTAACGTGACTGTCAATGGTACGGCCGTCACCAAATACAGTGGCGTTCGCACCTTGCAAACCGATTCGACAGGTGCGGGTCAATACAGGCTGCGCGACTATTCAAGAGGCGGTGGTATTGAGACCTATGACATGAACACGGGAACCACTTACGCCAATGCCGTGGATTTTACGGATTCTGACAATTACTGGAACACCACCACGAGTCAGGATGACGCGGCTTATGATGCGCATTGGGGCACACAGATGACGTATGACTATTACATGGGTACCCATAGCCGGAACAGTTACAACAACACCGGTGGGGTCCTGAAGTCGTACGTGCACTACAATTTGAATTACAACAACGCCTTCTGGAACGGATCGGTGATGACCTACGGTGATGGGAATGGATCAACCTTTTCCCCTCTCACCGAAATCGACATCATCGCCCACGAGATCACCCACGGTGTCACCGAGTATTCTTCCGATTTGATCTATTCGTATGAATCGGGTGCATTGAATGAATCCTTTTCCGACATATTCGGTGTGACAATCGACTTTTTCGCCAGGCCGGCCACGGCCAATTTCCTCATTGGTGATCAGTCATACACTCCCGCTACCTCCGGCGATGCCCTTCGGTATATGAACAATCCGAACCAGGCCGGGGATCCTGATACCTATCTGGGCAACTATTGGGAATCCACCTCTTACGATAACGGCGGTGTGCACATCAATAGCGGCGTGCAGAACTTTTGGTATTACCTGCTTTGCCAGGGTGGCTCCGGTACTAACGACAATGGTTTTGCATACAACGTGACGGGTATCGGAATGACCAAGGCGCGAATGATCGCCTACAGGAACAATAACGTCTATCTGACCTCCGGCTCACAGTTTGCCGATGCGGCTTTTTATGCGCTGAAATCGGCGAACGACCTGTACGGTACATGCTCTCCTGAGGCCATTGCGGTTAAGAATGCCTGGGACGCTGTCGGTGTTTACGGTCTTCAGTTGAATGCCAATGCCACTGCATCGGTGAGTGGTGCTTCCTGTGAAGGAGGTTCCATCCAGCTTTCTGCATCCGGAGGCACTTCCTATAGTTGGACCGGTCCGGGAGGGTTCACATCCTCTCTTCAGAATCCGGTGATCAGCAATGCCACCTCGGCGAACAGCGGACAGTATATCTGTGCGGTTACCGATGCAAACGGATGCAGTGGATCGCCCATGGTGAATGTAACCTTATCGGCTCAACCTACCCTAAGCGTGACCAGTTCGGGCAGTTCCTGTTCAGGTGGATCCGTTCAGCTGAATGCAGTAGCGGCTATTCCGGGTTCGGGTCAGAACACCGGTGTCAATACAACCCCAGTAAACGTTCCTGATAATAACCCGAATGGTGTTTTCAGCAGCATCACGATCAACGGCAGTACTAACGCGGCCAATATCGTTTCGGTGACCATCGATTCACTTACCCACACCTGGAACGCGGACCTTAAGATAGAATTGATGGCACCCAATGGTTCGGTGATCGTGCTTGCCAACGGAGTCGGTGGCTCCGGAGACAACTTCATTCGAACGCGATTTGTCACCGGTGCTACGGCGATTTCCTCCGGCACATCACCTTTCACCGGCAACTATGCACCGGCCCAGGCTTTCTCTAATCTGACCGGTTCGGCCAACGGCACCTGGAAACTGTACGTCAAGGACCTCTACGGTGCCGACATCGGAACATTGTGGAAGTGGTCGATCAACCTGCCTGCGAATACCATTGCCTCCTACAGTTGGACACCTCCTTCCGGATTGAGCAGTACCACCATTTCCAATCCGACAGCAGTACCGACTTCAACCACCACCTATACAGTGACCGTTTCCTCATCGCAGGGATGCTCTGCCACCGGCTCTGTTACTGTTGCCTCCGGAGTTGTTTATGCATCCATTGCCTCAACATCTGTCTCCTGTTTTGGAGCAGGTGATGGATCGGCCTCCATACAGGCAACCGGAAACAGCCTGACTTACCTCTGGTCAAACGGTGAAACCACCGCAACCATCAGTAACCTTGCCCCCGGTACTTACACATGTACGGTGACCGATTCTACCGGTTGCTGGTCAAGCTACAGCACTAATGTAACCGGTCCTACACAACTTGTGGCGAATACCACTGTTACGGATGCGGCATGCGGATTGAATAACGGTAGTGCACAGCTTACCGTAAGCGGAGGAACGACACCGTATGCTTATTTGTGGAGCAACGGATCAACCGGTTCTTCCATTACTGCTTTGCCTGCAGGAGTCTATGCTTACACGGTAACCGATGCAAAGGGTTGCTCAATGAATGGCACCGCCACAGTGAGCCAGGGTGCCGGCGGAGCGCCTTCCGCACCTGCTTCCATCACCGGCGATCAATACGCGGTGTGTGGAATAAAAACGTATTCCTGTGCAACCGTGCAGGGCGCAAGCACTTACAACTGGACTGTTCCTATCGGAGCCATAATTTCATCCGGTCAGGGTACAACTACGGTCTCGGTCTCTTTTCCTGCGGGATTTGTCACCGGTACGCTTTCTGTAAATGCATCCAACGCCTGTGGAACAAGCAGTGCAAGTACATTGTCGCTTTTTGGAATTCCGGCAACTCCCGGAACGATCACAGGTCCGAATACGGCGGTGTGTGGAGCAACGGTGAGTTATAGCATTCCGGCTTCAACAACCGGAGCGACTACTTACAACTGGACGGTTTCAGCAGGAGCCGTGATCATGAGCGGACAGGGTACCACCACTGTTTCGGTCAAATGGCCATCTACTTCGATCACGAACGGCAGTGTCTGTGTCACCGCGTCCAATTCCTGCGGTGCAAGTGCTTCCCGTTGCATGACTTCGATCCGCACGGCGCCACTAAAGCCAGCATCCATTGTCGGACCACTTACCGTTTGCAGAAACCAAACCAACCTCAGTTATTCGGTTACGGCTCAGCCCGGTGCAACCTTCACCTGGACCATGCCCAGCGGAGTTACCATCCTCAGTGGACAAGGCACCAGTTCTATTCTTGTACGTTGGGGAACAAGGTCCGGAACCATGAAGGTGGTGGCAAGCAACGCATGCGGATCAACGCAGGCCACATCCCTGAAAGTCACGGTCAATTGCAGGGAAGACAACACACCGCTCACCGGAATCTCGCTCGTACCCAACCCAAGCAATGGTGATGCAGTCCTTCAATTCGACAGGGACAGTCAAGGTGCGTTGGTGATGGTACACGATATGCTGGGACGCCAACTGTTGTCCGAACGCACGAACGATACGTTATACCGCATCAATCTTCGCAACCGACCCAAGGGTGTGTATTTGATCACGGTTAAGTTTTCCGACGGTGAGACCGAGACCTTACGCATGGTGATCAGCGAGTAAATCGATTTGTTTGAATTTATCGAAGGGGCGATGGATATTCTGTCGCCCCTTCATTTTTGAGTCGATGGGACGTATCTTTAGCCTTCTTCTTTATGGCTGAAATCAAACAGATCGTCCTTGACCTGGGCGGTGTCATCATCGACCTCGATTACAATCGTTCTATCACCTCCTTCGAGCAGCTGGGTATAGTTGATTTCTCGACATCATTTACAAAAAAAGAACAGGCTTCATTTTTTGATGCATTCGACAAGGGACATATCACACCCGCTGAATTTCGAAATGAAGTACGGAAGCTTTGTCTCGAACCACTTTCCGATGCTGAAATCGATTCCGCCTGGAATTCCATGCTCATTGGATTCCCCAAACACCGTCTGGAATTCATTCGTCAGCTATCCGGAAGTTACCCGCTCTACCTGCTTAGCAATACGAATGAGATCCACGTAAGTGCTTTTACGCAGATGCTGAACGCTGATCCTGACCTGAGTGGCTTTTTGGGATTTTTCAATAAAACGTACTATTCGTGTCGCATTGGAATGCGAAAGCCTGATTCTGAAATTTTCAATTTTGTTTTGGAGGACAACAGCATCATCGCAAAGGATACCCTGTTTATCGATGACAGTCCACAACACGTGCATGGCGCGGCTTCAAGCGGATACCGGGCGGTGCACCTCGACCTTGAAAAGGGTGATACACTGGAGAAAATGCTTCCCAAACTACTTTCAAACGGATAAAGCAGAAGGTCTGGTCTGTATGAGGTAGTTGGTTACCTTCAATTCAGGGCTTCTCCTGACACAGTTCGATCAGCACACCGTTGGTGTCCTTCGGATGGATGAAACAGATCAGCTTATTGTCCGCTCCGGCCTTGGGCTCGGCATTCAACAGGGTGAATCCTTCTGCCTGCAGCCTTTTCATTTCGGATAAGATATCATCCACTTCAAATGCGATATGATGCATCCCTTCACCTTTTTTCTCGATGAATTTCGCAATGGGACTGTCGGGGCGTGTCGCTTCCAGCAATTCGATCTTATTTGGTCCGACCTGGAAAAACGAAGTATTGACCCCCTCTGAAGCCACTTCCTCCAGCTTATACGCTTTTGCGTTGAAGAGCTTTGCGAAGAGTTCGTTCGATGCGGCGATCGATTTGACAGCGATACCGATGTGTTCGATTTTGATCATGTGGTTACAGATGGATGGTAAATAGTTTTCTATACTGTTTGGTGGCCGACAAATGGGTGTGCGATAGAACAAAAGGAGAACCTACTGGCCTTGTTTACGGTCTTGATCATCCTCTCCTTTTTCTTTGTACTCATAACGGATGCGCGGAGCGGAAGGCAGTATCGGATCGTTGGTCTCATGTCCTTCGCTTTCCAGCGGTTCGTCTTCGGGCTCTGTAATGTCGGTGAGTCCATCATCGACCGGCTCCTCTTCCCCGGTGTCGGTTTCCCATTCGTAAACAGGTCGCTGAGGTTCGCGTTTGCGGTAGACCAAGGACAGCAGCAATCCCGACATCCCTCCAAAAATATGGCCTTCCCAGCTCACGTCTTTCAGGAATGGAAAAAGACCCCAAATCATACCGCCATACAGAAAAACGACGATCAGGCT
Source organism: Bacteroidia bacterium (assembly GCA_032111385.1). Classification (GTDB taxonomy): domain Bacteria; phylum Bacteroidota; class Bacteroidia; order AKYH767-A; family OLB10; genus JAJTFW01. The sequence continues at coordinate 9,730 of JAULUX010000058.1, read as the reverse complement.
AACGGCCATGGTCCTCCGTTCCCATCGCCATAACCCACTGAAGAAAAGGAACGAGGCCAATCCGTAAAGCAATCCGCTAGCGCCGATGTGAAAGGAAGGCCGACCGCCAAGCCATAACCAGGCTCCGCTTAGCAGCCAGTTCAGTATGAATACCGGCCAAAACAAAGGTTTATAGATGTAGTGGAGCAAGGCCATCAGGATGAACAGCGGTACAGCATTGGAATACAAATGGCCCGTGTCCTCATGGATCAATGGAAAAGTCAAGATGCCTGTCAGATGATCCACATTCCGAGGCATCAGTCCGAAAGCGATCGCACCCGGGTTGTCCGACCGGAAAAAGTAGTGAATGACCGTCAGTATGGCTACGAAAACTGTCCCCGGTATAAAACTGCTCAAAATCACTTTGCCCTCGGGTTTCATTCAACAAAGATAGCGATCACCTTGTGGAGAGTCTTTCACGCTGTTTAAGGCTACATTTGCCCCATGGCATCGCTTTCTCTGCAACAGATACTGAGTGGCCACCAGGGTGCTGTTTATGCCATGGTCACTTCCGGTGAGCCGGGTGTTTTTTACACTGCTGGAGGAGATCGTATTGTCGCACGGTGGGACTTGCAGGGCTCTTCGCCTCAGGAAGGGGTGATGGTGGCCAGGGCCGCTGAGGTTGTGTATTCATTGTGTCTGCTTTCGGAGCAAGGGTTGCTGCTTGTCGGGCAGGCTGAGGGAGGAGTTCATGTCATCGATCTGGATTCACGTAAAGAGGTCCGGCTTCTTCAGAATCATTCTGCTCCGGTTTTTTCTTTGGTATCCATTCCTGAGCATGGCTTGCTTGCTTCCGTATCGGGCGACGGCACGATTGCGTGGCTGACCCGGGATCTGGAGGTGCGTTCACGGGTTAGGCTTACCGACAAGAAGATGCGTTGCCTTGTCGTACATCCCTCGGGTGATTTCGCACTCGCCGGTTGTGGCGATGGAAGTATCGTGCAACTCTCTCTTCCGGAGGGAAAGATCGAAAACCGTTTTCAGGCACACCAGATCGATTTTTCAGTCAATGCGATTGCATTCAGTCCCGATGGCGCTTTTTTCATGACCGGTTCCCGTGATGCCATGCTGAACCTGTACGAGACCCGGACCCTTAAGCTGCTGGAAACCATCCCCGCGCACAATTATGCGATATATGATATCGCTTTCCATCCCTCCGGAGGAAGCTTCGCTACCGCCAGCCGCGACAAAACAATCAAGTTCTGGAACTATGAGCGGATGGAGGTATTGGCACGGTTGGAGGGCAGCGACGGCAAGAGCCACGTGAATTCCGTCAACCGCCTTAGCTGGCTCGATGACCGCACGCTGCTTTCAGCAGGCGATGACCGTTCCATCCGGGTATGGTCGCTGGATTCCGATCAGCCGGCTTAGGTTTCTTTCAAGGTTGATCGCTTGCTTCTTGTTACTTTTGTTTCATGCGCGAAGCCCACCTCAACAAGGAAAAAGAACAGCTCTCCTCTGACGAGCGCGAGATCGAAAAGGTGTTGAGGCCCTCCGATTTCGGGGATTTCACCGGCCAGGACAAAGTGGTCGAAAACCTGAAAATTTTTGTCCAGGCCGCCTCCCGGCGGGGAGAGGCACTGGATCACGTGTTGCTGCATGGTCCCCCGGGACTGGGCAAGACAACCCTCGCCAACATCATTTCGAATGAATTGGGCAGTGCCATTAAAACCACTTCCGGACCCGTCCTTGATAAACCCGGCGACCTGGCAGGACTGCTCACCAACCTCGAGCCGAACGATGTGCTGTTCATCGACGAGATCCACAGGCTCAGTCCGATTGTCGAAGAGTACCTGTATTCGGCCATGGAGGATTACCGCATCGACATCATGATCGAAAGCGGGCCCAATGCTCGCTCGGTACAAATCAAACTGAATCCATTCACCCTGGTTGGTGCGACAACCCGTTCGGGTTTACTCACCGCTCCCCTTCGCGCCCGCTTCGGGATCACAGCCCGTCTGGAATATTACGATGCCAAACGGCTTACGTTGATCGTACAACGAGCCGCCGATATCCTCAAGATGGAGATCGACGAGGACGCAGCCTTCGAGATCGCCCGACGCAGCCGAGGAACCCCGCGTATTGCCAATGCCTTGCTGCGACGCGTTCGAGATTTTGCGCAGGTGAAAGGGAATGGACGCATCGATCTCCAGATCGCTCAGTTTTCGCTCACCGCGTTGAACGTAGACGGTTTTGGCCTTGACGAAATGGACAACCGCATTCTAACGGTCATCATCGACAAATTCAAAGGCGGACCTGTGGGAATCAACACCCTGAGTACCGCAGTAGGCGAGGAGGCCGGCACGCTTGAAGAGGTGTACGAACCATTCCTTATTATGGAAGGCTTCCTGATGCGGACTCCCAGAGGGCGCGAGGTGACCGAAAAGGCTTACAAGCATCTCAACAAGGCCGTTCATCGTAACACGGGTACCCTTTTCGAAGACAAGTGACGGACCCGTCGCACCTACCTGATGGTTATAATTTGATGCAACACCGGTGAGATCACACCATACCCGAATCATCAAAGAGGAAGCGATGCGGCTCGGGTTTTCCCATGTAGGTATTTCCCAAGCCGGTTTTCTCGAGGATGAAGCCCCACGGCTGGAAAAATGGCTGGCCGGCAACATGCACGGCAAAATGGCCTACATGGAGCGGTGGTTCGACAAGCGACTCGATCCCCGCTTGTTGGTCGACGACGCCAAATCGGTGATCAGTCTTTTGTTGAATTATTTTCCGGAGGAATCGCAACCGGAAGGTGTACCGAAGATTTCCAAGTATGCCTACGGACTCGACTACCACCAGGTCATCAAGGAAAAGCTGAGGGCACTGTTGGATTACATTCGGACAGCGATCGGTGAAGTGAACGGCCGGGCTTTTGTTGATTCAGCTCCGGTGCTGGACCGGGCCTGGGCCAGGAAGAGCGGCTTGGGTTGGGTGGGCAAAAACAGCAACCTGATCCATCCCCGGGCAGGTTCCTTCTTTTTCATCGCTGAACTGATTGTCGATCTCGATCTTGACGCGGATGGACCCATGAAGGATTATTGCGGCACTTGCAACCGCTGCATGGACGCTTGTCCCACGCAGGCGATCGTTGAGCCTTTCGTGGTGGATGGAAGTCGCTGCATCAGCTATTTCACCATCGAGCTCAAGGAGAATATCCCTGATTCTTTCAAGGGTGGTTATGCCGATTGGGCATTCGGTTGCGATGTCTGTCAGGATGTTTGTCCCTGGAACCGATTTTCAAAGCCTACCGGAGAGCAACAGTTTCTGCCAAAGGGTGAATCAATCACACATACCGAAAATGACTGGTTGGAGATGACAGAAGAAGTGTTTCGTCAGCAATTCGGGGAATCACCCTTGCTACGGGCCGGACTCGAAAAAATGAAAGAGAACGTGCGTTTTATTTCACGTAAGAGCGGAACATCTGCATGATGATCTCACTGTAACGATGACCGAAAGTGGCCAGGCACCAAACCAAAAGAAGTTTTCTTTCTTCTTTCTTCAGCCAGTCCATCGCTTTACGAAGTTCTTTGGTAAAAAGCTTTTGATCGAAACTGACTTTGGTCAGGATTTCTTTGGAGTATTCGAACATGGCTTTACCTGTTGAGGATTTAATGCTAATTTAATAATGCTGGTGCGTAAAGAAACGTTGAAATCAGCCTAAATCTTGCAAGAAGAAATCAACAATCAGGTTAATCCTCTCTCCATCTGTAAGTTACATGTTCAAAACCGGCAAGGTCCAGAACCCTGTCAATGACCGTTTCGGCCAGTTTTTCCATCGAATCGGGGCGACTATAGAATGAAGGACTCGCAGGTGCTATGATGCCGCCCGCCAGGGTGATGGTTCTCATGTTTTCAATGTGAATGAGATTCAGCGGTGTGTCGCGGGTGACCAAAATGAGCTTTCTTCTTTCCTTCAGAATAACGTCGGCCGCCCGGGTGATCAGGTCGTTGGAGATCCCATGGGCGATCCTTGCAAGGGTGCCCATCGAGCAAGGGCAAACGATCATCGTTTCAAAACGGGCTGAACCGGATGCGAAAGGTGCCATGAAATCATTCTTGCCGAAAACCTTGAAGGGCAAATTCTCAAAATCACGGTTCCCCAGTTCGTATGACCAAACATCTCCGGCATTATCGCTGAAGACGACTCCGGCATCTTCGATCTGGTCCTGCATTCTGCTCAGTTTATTCAAAAGCACCTGGGCATAAATGGAACCGCTTGCGCCTGTTACTGCAACAACAATCTTCTTCTTTTTCATCTCCTGTAGTGAAAGGATAACAGTCTGCGCTTCAGCTTTGTTTGTTAATTCCCGGACTTATTCGAACTATTGGATCCCTTGAACTGGTAAACGAAGGTGAAAACGATGGAGCTTGAGTACTGGCCCCGGTTCAACCGGAATGTGGATCCGCTCAGGTGCGGCCTCACCGGGACGACTCCCTGAAAATAACTGAACTGGAAAAGGAGGGTGGGCCGGATCTTGTATCCCAGGCTGCCCATCAGGCTGAAGTCGTATTTGTAGAACGGTCGCTCAAACAGCAACTCTCCATTTTCGTCCGCCTCGTAGCTGGATAAAAGAATGCCCAAACTGGGACCGGCTTCAAAGAGGAACTTTTCGCGCAAGGAGTACCGGTAGCTAAGCGGGATTTCAAGGTAATTCAACCGAAGCAGGTAATAGTCCACTTCCATGGTTATGCTGTCTGTTTCGGCCCGTTTCTGGCTTCCTTTCTGGAAAAACAGCATGCGGAAGCCGAGCTGACCTTTGGGGCCAACCGACCTGGAAACACCGGCACCGGCGACTACCCCGGGCTTATCGAAGCCACCCAGCAGATCCCCGGAAATTTGGGTGCCGGCTATCCCTCCATGCAGCTCAAAATTGAAGGATTGGGCAGCACAGTTTTCAACCATAACACAACCCAGAATGGTCAACAGAAACGCTAAACGCATGGTCCAATAATATCGAATAAGTTGTAAATGCAATACATACAGTTGGTATGGCGAAAAGTAAAATGCTATTGGTGAAATTTTAATTAAGTTGAAAACTTAACCCTGTTTGCTTGACTTGCATGGTGTAAGGGGTGTACTTTTATGACGGAAATCATTGATTTTTAGCAGAAAAACCATCGAAATTACATGAAAATGTTTCGTGTTCAGGCAATTAGCCTCTATTTCTGTTTGCTTGCCCCCATAGTCAAGGGTCAATCAAACTCGGGAGTGGAGCAGGCTTTTCAGCCTCAAGTGAATTTGTCGGCTCGGCAACTGATGATCCAATGGGATTCGGGTTCGTTTTTTTCGAATCAAACCTGGGCTGCAGCTGTTTTGAATAAGTACCACGATAAAATTGTAAATATCACCGGGATTCCGGCCAATGGCCAGGCGGTCTTGGTCCATTTTCAGGATGGCAAGTTGCAGGAAGAGGATTTACTCCAGGTCATGGAGATGGAAGGTGTTCCTTCTCCTTATTTTATTTCCAACGGCAGGAAATTTCTGCTGGCGCAAGACAAAACCTTAGTAAATGAACCTTTGAAATGATCAACCTTACCCTCAAGATGAATTTAAAATTCGGTTCAACTTCTTTTTTGTTTTTATGCTTTTTTGCTGTGCTTTGGTCTGCACGTGTGCAGGGTCAATCATTGATTCCTGCAAACGAGGGCGGCTTCGAAGCGGGGACAACTATGGCCACCAACAATTGGACGGTAGTGAACGATGTCAGGAACAAATGGTTTGTTGGTACGGTTTCCAAATGCAATGGTAGCAGAGGTGCCTACATCGACAGCACCGCTACAGGTACCTCGAATGTTTACAATGTGAATGTGGCTAGCGTGTCTCACTTCTACAGGGACATTGCTTTTCCCGCCTGCCCTTCCGGTATCACTTTAACATTCAATTACAAAGGCAAAGGGCAGAACATCAGTAATCAAAATACGACGCCTCTTGATTTCCTCGCGGTTTACATTGTTCCCACGGGCTCAACACCGGTAGCGGGTGCGCAGCTACCGGCTGCCAATAAGGTTGGCGCGGCAGGTTACAATCTGACCAACAACAATTGCTCGGCGGTGACTATCACTCTCCCTGCGTCTCTGGCGGGTTCTACCCAACGGCTGGTTTTTTCTTGGATCAATGATATCTCAGGTGGTACAAATCCTGCAATCACAGTTGATGATATTTCAGTCACTGCATCCACTGCTGCTGTGGCTAACGACAATCCCTGCGGTGCCACTCCTGTGACCGTAGGTTCAACTTGCAACTTTGTTACCTACAACAACACCGGAGCTACGCCTTCCACGGGCTACCCCAATCCCTCATGCGGCAGCTATGCCGGAGGAGATGTCTGGTTTACCACCACGATCCCCGCTTCCGGGCAGTTGATTATCGATGCCAATATCGGTGCTATCACCGACGGTGCCATGGCAGTTTACACGGGTCCTAATGCCAACAACCTGACTGAGGTGGCTTGTGATGACGATGGTAGTGCGAACGGGTTGATGCCCTACCTCAACCTCACAACACTCCTGCCTGGAACTCAGGTGTGGATCCGTTTCTGGGAGTTTGGCGGGAATGTGTTCGGAACTTTCAACTTGTGCTTTTATTCAAGCGCTTGTCCCGGTGGAGTTCCCTCAAATGATTTGTGTACGAACGCCATTCCGGTCGCATTGGGTACTACCATCACCGGTACAACGGCATGTGCAACCGCATTGAATGAACCGGCTGGTGCTTCTTGTTGGCTGAACGGCTCTTTGAATACAGTATGGTACTCTGTGGTCTGTCCCCCCAGCGGCAAGATCAGTTTGCGGACCGGCCTTGGAACGCTTACCAACACACAGATAGCATTGTACTCGGGGAATTGCTCAGCATTGACCTTGTTGAATTGCAACAACGATATTACGTCTTGTGGAAGCACCCAGTTCTGGTCTGAGATAATTGCTACCGGGCTAACACCGGGTGCGACCTATTACGTAAGGGTGGATGGTTATCAGAACTTGAATGGTGATTTCACGCTTACAGCGATTGATGGGAACAGTACCTGGCCCACCGTGTTCGGGCAGGATTGCAGCAGCACCTTCTCTGTTTGCTCCCCAAATTTCACGGTCGGTAATCCCGGTTTCGTTGGTTCCGGAAACAACTGCGATTTTTCTGCTGGTTCAGGATGTCCTTCCTGTCTCCTCGCCGGGGAGCGGAATGCCGTCTGGTATTCTTTTTCTGCTGCTTCGGCAGGAACGATTCAATTCACATTGACACCAAACAACGGAGTCGATTACGATTTCGCCATGTGGGATGTGACCGGATTAACAAACCCCTGTGCATCCATCTCAGGAGGTACGCTTCCTCCCATCCGGTGCAGCTATGCAGCTCCGTTCATGGCTTCGAATACAGGTCTTAATACAACCGCTACGGATCAGTGCGAAGCTGCGAATGGCGATGGTTTCGTTTCTGCCATCAATGCCACAGCCGGTCAGACCTTTCTCCTGGTGATCAGTAACTTCTCCACAACCTACGTTGGATATTCTCTTAATTTCTTCGGTTCACCACTGAATTACAATTCCGGAAGCCAGTTGTCATGGACAGGAGGCTCCAATACTGACTGGTCTTTATCCGGAAACTGGGGTGGCTGCGCGAGTCCCGATTGTGCAAAGAATGTGGTTATTTACGGAGGGCCAACCAATCAGCCCTACATCGCCCCCGGCCAAACCTTCAATTGCAAAAACATTACCATCCAGCCGGGTGCGTCTCTTACACTGGGCCCCAATAGCGTACTTGAGGTGTGTGGGAACTTCACCAACTCGGGAGTGCTGAACGCCGATCCTACTTCAATCATTCGTTTTTCCAATGGTTCTGTGGTGCAATCGATCAATGGGATGGTCATGACCCCCAATGAATTGGGATCTGTGGAAGTGTCCAAGACGGGAGGAAACCTCTCTCTGAATACGAATACGGAAATGAGCGGCGATTTTTCCATCCTAAGCGCCACTTCAGTGGTGAGTGCAAACGGATTCACCCATCGCCTTTCCGGAAATTTCCTGAACAACGGTATCTACAACGCAGGAACAAGTACGTTGATCTTCAATGGCACATCAGGTCAATCTTACTTCAATGCCTATGGGGGTAGTCAGCTCCTCAATAACGTCACCATGTTACACGGTGGGCCCGGGGTATCACTTGCTTCATTCATGCGTTTGGGTGGTGGTGGCGCACTTACACTCACCTCGGGAAAGATTATAACGGGTGCCGGTAACGAAGTAGTTGTACTGAACCGTGCACCTTCATCGGTGACAACGGGAAATACAGGCAGTTACGTCGAAGGAAACCTGCGAAGGCACCTCAATCCTACCGGTTCTTACGATTTTCCCGTTGGTGAAGCCTCAAAGGGTTATCAGCGTTCTAACATCAATTTTACAGATCCGGCCAATGCCAATCAGTTGGATAACATTCTGGTGAATTTCTCCGCTTATTCATCACCTCCTCCCGGTCCCGGTACCATTGATTGCGGAATCTCCTACAATTTAAATTCTCTCGACAACGGTTTCTGGAATTTCGTGCCTTCCTCCGCTGCATCCACAGGATTATTTAACCTGTCACTTTACAATACGAACTACACGAATCCCGCAAGCGCTTGGACGATCAAATCCGTTCCGGCGGGTGGTGGCAGTTGGGCAGTGGCCAATGGTAGCTGTGCCGCTTCTACAGTGAATCTTGTCACGCGTACCGGAATGAGCGGTCTATCCAGTTTCGGTACGACCCAATCCGGTTCCTTGCTGCCGGTGAGCTGGTTGTCTTTTGAGGCTGCACCTTACAGCAATTACGTCAGGTTGAAATGGAGCACCGCTTCTGAAGACAATAACATGGGATATCAGGTGCAGCGGCTGGCAGGTTCTGAAACCGATTTCCAGTCTATCGGCTGGGTCGATGGCGCCGGTACAACCCGCGAGGTGACATCCTATGTATTCGACGATTCGGATGCGCCTTCCGGACAATTGCTCTATTATCGATTGAAGCAGGTGGATTACAATGGCGCATACGATTATTCGGATGTGGTTGCAACACGCATGGATGGTAGTGTGAAGCCCGAGATCAGGGTCTATCCTCAGCCGATAGTAGACGATGCGATGCTATACATACGCCTCGATTTCGAATCCGAAGCCCGCATCACTATCGTTGACGCCTGTGGAGGAATTGTCTGTCGTCAGGGGATCGGCTTATTGCCTGAAGGCGTTTCCACCTTTCCTTTGAACGGCATCTGCCGTCAGCTGACACCCGGTATGTACACTATTCGTGTCGAAGCAGGGGAGCAAAGCCTGAATAGCAAGTTGATGGTGGCAGGTTCCGGCTATTAAAAGGTCGAGAGAAATTTGGTCAGCAGGTCGAATACCTCACGGTACTTCGAAAGCGAAAGTCCTTCAGGTTTGTCTTGTATGTCGTGGTAAGCCGGACTTCCTCCCAACGTGTAGCAGAAGAAAGCCGGTACACCATTTTCAGAGAACCAGTAATGGTCACTGTTAGCGGCTTTCCCCCTTTGTCGGATCTCTTTCAAGCCGCCTGAGATCGTGTTCAGCGAGTCCAGTTCCTGAAATTGAACCGGGTGCTCCGTCGCATTCACCACCATCATTCCGTCTTCACCGGTGCCCATCAGGTCAAGGTTGAGCAGGAATTTGATTTTACTGAGCGGGGTCCAGGGCTGTTCCGTGTAGTGTTTAG
>JAULUX010000057.1:0-5988 GCA_032111385.1 Bacteroidia bacterium | reverse complement strand
TCTCATCCCATCCGATGATCTGTCGCCCCTTGCTGTTCAGGAATTTTTCGATCCGCCGGATGAAGTAGCTCTGCAGTTCGTGTTCGTCCTTCAGGTTATTGGCATAGCGCGTTTCTATGCATTTCGGGCACACCTTCCAGCGGGATTTCGGACACTCATCTCCTCCGATATGAATATAGCTGGAAGGGAAGAGTTGCATCACCTCGGACAACACATCCTCCAGGAAAGCGAAGGTGGAATCATTTACACAAAACACATCGTCAAACACGCCCCATCCACGGGCCACCTCTTTCACCTGGCCGGTGCAGGAATATTGAGGATAAGCGGCAAGGGCTGCCACTGCGTGACCGGGCATTTCAATCTCAGGAATGACGGTGATCTGACGCTCGGAGGCGTAAGCCACTACTTCCCGGATATCATCCTGCGTATAAAATCCTCCATAACGGATCGTATCGAACAGTTGATCGCGATAGGGACCGACCATGCTTCCGTTGCGCCAGGCACCTACCTGCGTCAACAACGGATATTTCTTGATTTCGATGCGCCATCCCTGGTCTTCGGTCAGATGCCAGTGAAATGTATTCATCTTATGCATGGCCAATAAATCGATATAGCGCTTCACGAAATCCTTCGACATGAAATGCCGGCAGACATCGAGGTGGACACCGCGGTACTTGAAAACCGGTTCGTCGTGGATAGTGAGACAGGGGATTCGGTGGTGGGGATCTTCTTCGGCAGCCTGCAATAATTGTAAAAGGGTGGCGGTGGCACGCACAAGGCCCTTCGCACCTCCTTCCACTACAATTCTCGTCTTCGTCATTCGCAGGCTATACCGCTCGGACGAATCGCTCACCAGCGAATACACGATCAGCGGGGATTTCCCTCTGGTCGCAGAGACTATCGGCCAGGCATACCCAAAAGATGACTTTGTCCAGGTCTGCAACAGTCGGGCTGCCGGTATGGCCTGACCATCAGCCAGAATAGTACTGCTTGGAATAACCTGGAAATATCCCTTTGAGAGGGTCAGGTTGTTGGGGCGAGGAATGATTGCAGGCTCCCGCACTTCGGCTGCCTGAACAGGGGACATGTATGACAACAGTCCGAAGACCATGCCCAGACCTAGTGACCGGAAAGAGTGGAAATTCATGAGGTAGTGATTTCAACGTTTACCCATCGAGTACGGAGATGGGGTAACCCTAATCAGTGGGAAGATGTTGGTTTGTCGTAGGAGATTCCCTGTCCGGCAAGGATACGACGAGCCTTCCAGCCGTACCAGGCAAGAAATGCGAAGCAGGCCACGCCCACGAGGTAACTGAAACGGATCCCGAGCAGGTTATCGCCTGCCAGCCAGCCCTGCAACAGACTGATGAATCCTCCACCCATGATCATCATCACGAGATAGCCGGATCCCTGATTCGTATAACGGCCTAGACCGGCAATGGCCAGCGTGAAGATGCAAGGCCACAGTGTAGAACAAAAAAGTCCCACACTGATGAATGCATAGACCGCCACCATCCCTTCGCTGAACATCCCGATCAACAAGGCGATTATTCCGCAAACAGAGAAAAGCAACAACTGTCTGGCGGGATTGCCCTTGCTGAGCATATCCGCAACAATGATGGCGATGATCACGAGTGCATAAACATAGAATGGCGTCAAATCGTGGTTGGCAATCCGATTGGTCAGCAGGAACACGCCGAAGGCGGCATAGGGCAACAACACATTCAGGAATTTACGCATGCCCTGCTTCACATCGAAAGCACCGACTGCCCCGGTCCAGCGACCGATCATCAGGCTTGCCCAGAAAAGCGAAACGTAAGGGGCTATTTCGCTGGTGGGAGTCTGCAGATACACCCGCATGTATTCCGGAAGATTCGAAGCCGTGGATACCTCTACACCCACGTACAGAAAGATGGCGATCATCCCTAACCACAATTGAGGATAGGATAATGCGGAACGGGCGTGGGACAGCCCTTCAGCTGTCGATTGCTCCTCTTCGTGATGGATGCGATCAGGCAGAGAGGAGTTTCTGAAGAGAAAGGCAACTATCAGGAATGCCGCTCCCAAAATCAGGTAGGGCACCTTCACTGCGGAGAGCGAGTCGAGTTGAGCCCCGGAGGCCAAAGAACCAAAAATCGCGAAACTGACGATGACGGGTCCGATGGTAGTGCCGATGTTATTTATACCACCGGCAAGACTGAGCCTTTGTGATCCCTTTTGGGGATTGCCGATGGTGATGACCAGGGGATTGGCGGCGGTTTGTTGCAGTGAGAATCCAAGTCCCACAATAAAAAGTCCGGTGATCATGATCCCGAAGGACCCGGTTTCAGCCGCCGGGTAAAACAAGAGTGTACCGATAGCAGATATCACCAGTCCTAATGCGATTCCATTCTTGTACCCCATGCTGTTCAGGAGATCCCCGCCACGTGCCCTGCTGATCAGCTGATAGGCGATAGATCCCACCGTATAGGCCACGTAAAACGCGAACGAGATCATCTGGCTTTGCCATTGTTCCAGATTGAGTTTTTCTTTGAAAACAGGGATGAGGATATCGTTGCTGGCGGCGACAAATCCCCAGAAAAAGAAAACGGAAATGAGAACGGGTAACGCAGCAGTGGAATGTGATTGGAGCTTGGACATGGCGGGTTTTGGTGGCAGTAAATTACAGAAGATTGGGATTGGTCAAAAGGAACCCACCTGAACTTTCCGAACAAAGCCCCAAACGAGAGGGGCAAAACCTAAATAAATTGTTTCGTTTCTGCTGAAAACAGCGTTAAAAGCCCTTGAACTTTTACCCACCTTTTCAACACGGAATGTGTATAATTCACCAACTAATTTGACCAATAAAGCTGGTGTTGGCGTCCCGGAGATTAGCTTTGTAATCGGAAAAATTAAACATCATTAATTACATGAGGACAATTCTCTTTTCGCTGCTGGCCATCGGATTCATGGCCACCGGCTGCGTCAGCAAGAAAAAGTTCACCCAACAGGTGAAGCAATACGAACAACTGAAAGCCGATTTCGATACGACGGAAAGCAACCTTCAGCGTTGTCTTGCGGAGCAACAAATGAAGAATGCCGACATTGAAAAACTTCGGAAGGATCTCGAGGAAGCCAAGGCGAGCGGTGGTGCCATGCTCCGTCAGCTCAGCGATATGTCGGTGATCACTGCCGCTCAGGCCGAGAGCATCCGCAAATCGATGGATAACATCAGCTCCAAAGATGCCTACATCAAGGGCTTGCAAGTGGAAATGGCCCGAAAGGACTCCCTGAACATGGCCCTTGTGCTGAATTTGAAAGGGGCCTTGCAGGATGTGAACGACGAGGACGTGAACATCAAGGTGGAAGGGAGTGCGGTCTTCATCAACATCTCCGACAAGCTTCTGTTCAGCAGTGGTAGTTATGAGATCAGTCCGCGTGCAAAAGAGGTGCTCGGCAAAGTGGCTCTGGTGTTGAAGAGCCAGCCCGATGTGCAATTCATGGTGGAAGGCCATACCGATACCAAGCCGATCAGTACCGCATCCATCAAGGACAACTGGGACCTTTCCGTTTTGCGTGCATCCAGTGTTGTGCGCAATCTTCAAAAAGTACACGGTGTTGATCCAGCACGGATGATCGCTGCCGGTCGTGGCGAATACGTCCCCCTGGCAGACAATGCCAAGGAAGACGGCCGTTCACTTAATCGTCGCACCCGTATCGTGATCCTGCCCCAACTCGATCAGTTCTTCAAGCTGATGGAGCCGAAGCAGTAAGCGTATCCAATAAACAACAGAAAACCCGGCTGATTCACGGTCGGGTTTTTTATTGTCTTTTCCCGAATACGTTTCGGAACGGCTGATAGACTGGAGGTCCTGGCCTGACTGTCAACTTTACGCATGAACCGCCAAGCACACGAAGGAGGAATAAGGATTCAAAAAATGGATCTGTTCAGTGTATTTTGATAAACAACTCACACCATATCATCTGACTGTATCTGAAATCAATTCGCCTCTTAGTTTCAGTAATTCCGTCTCGGCCAGTTTGGCCAGATAACGGGCAACAGAAAGTCGGGTCACACTCTCTTGATAAAGACGCTCAGCCTCCTGGATCTCAAGTGCATTGGCCAATCCTCTGCGGAGGCGCTCCAGCTCGATTTGAAGATTCTCGCTGGCCATTTGAACAGACACCATCTCGAGCCTGACCGTCTCTTTGCGGTCGCGGTAATCGCGCAAAGCCTTCGACTCCGATCGCTTACGCAAATTGAAAAGTTCCGATTCGCGATTCTCAGCCAGCTTGATATCCAAAGCCGCCTTGCGGATCATACGGTCGGTTCGGCGTCCGTCAAAGAGGTTCCAGGAAAGCTGTAATCCGTAGCCGGGGCCCGTGTTCTGATTGCGCAAAAGGAAACCCGCCTCGTTTTCGTTCCGGTTGAAGGCATATCCGCTCTGAAACGTTAGTGAAGGATAACGACCGGCCTTACTTTCCTTCCAGGCCTGGATGGCTGAGATTTTCTGCTGGCGGGCCAAAAGCAATCCGGCATCGTTTGATCGGGATTCGTCGTCGATTCCGGTCTCGCGTAAGACAATGCTGTCCGTGGTCGCGATGGAGACCGATGGATCCCGTCCGAGGAGAATATTGAGGTTCTCCTGTTGTTCCAGGCGTGCAGAAGCCCGAGCGATCAACTGCGCGCGATGAAGGTTCTGTTCGATGGACGCCTGCAAAAACTCCGGCTTTGAACCGGTTCCGGACTCAAGACGCATAGAAGCAAGTGATACGCGTACGCTATCCACCTGCAGTAGTTCCTGCAAGGCAAGGATCTGGTCCTCCTCGGTGCGTAAGGCGAAATAAGCAGCGATGACCTGGCTGAGTGTGCCTTCCAGCTGCAATCGCTCACTCAGTCGTGCTTCCTCCTCCAGGCTACCCAGTCGGTCTTTGCGAATGAACATGGCCATCCCGTCGAACAAGGTCCAGGTGAGTGTGGCATTGGCGCTTAAAAATGAGGAGGATGCACCATTGCGCTCGATGACCCTTCCATCGGCCAGTCGCTGCTGCAAGTCGAGGTTGTCTTTTTCATAAACACCGTTGATACTTACAGCAGGTAGCATGCCGGCTTCGCCTGGGGAATTCTGTAAATCCGCTTGCTCGCGCTTCAAGCCCGCGGTGACCAATCCATGGTTCTTTTCCAGTGCGATGGTCACTGCAGCTTTCAAGGATAATGGTTCCTGGGCCTGAACATGAAATGATGCAGATGCTGCTACAATACACAAGAAACAGCGGCGCAAAAGATCCGGTTGTGTAGAAAATCGTTGAAATACTGCTGACCTTCTAGGCATGATCCGGCCTCCTTTTTTCTCTGCTCAGGTACGTGTAAATGGCAGGAATGACAAACAATGTGAGTACAAGCGAAAAAAGGAGTCCGCCGACGATGACGGCGCCCATGGGGATCCTGCTTTTCGCCCCGGCACCCAGCGCCAAGGCAATGGGCATGGCACCAAGGATGGTGGCTATCGTCGTCATCAGGATGGGACGCAGCCGCATGGTGGATGCCTCCAGGATGGCTTCGAACTTGTCTTTCCCTTGTGCACGCAACTGATTGGCGAACTCGACGATCATGATGCCATTCTTCGTCACCAGTCCGATGAGCATGATCATGCCGATCTGGCTGAAGATGTTCAGGGTAAGATTGAAATACCACAAGGTGAACACCGCTCCGCCCAAGGCAAGCGGTACGGTGAGCATGATGATGAAAGGATCGATGAAGCTTTCGAACTGGGCCGCTAAGATGAGGTATATGATGAGTAGCGCAAGCAGGAATGCATACAAAGCATTGGAGGAGCTTTCGGCATAATCGCGGGCAGGACCGGTAAGCGCAGTGCTGAAACTGTTGTCGAGCACCTTCTCCGAAATGCGTTGCATGGCCTCCACTCCATCGCCGATGGTGCGTCCGGGAGCAAGACCGGCCGAAACCGTAGCGGATTTGAAGCGGTTGTAGTGATACAGTTGCGGGGG
>JAULUX010000056.1:0-2941 GCA_032111385.1 Bacteroidia bacterium | reverse complement strand
AGCATCGGGTTGAACTGCGCCCTCGGCGCAGCCGATATGCGTCCTTATCTCGAAGAGCTCAGCATCAAGGCGCCCTTTCACGTTAGCGCCTATCCGAATGCCGGACTGCCCAACCAGTTCGGTGAATACGACGAAACGCCTGCCCACATGGGCTGCCAGATCCATGATTTTCTGCAAAGTGGTTTTCTGAACATCGTCGGCGGATGTTGCGGTACCACTCCGGACCATATCCGTGAAATCGCGAAGCTGGCTTCAAAGGCCAAACCTCGCCAAGTGCCTTCATCCGACGGGCTTTTACACCTGAGCGGACTCGAAGCCGTCAACCTCAGGCCCGATAGTAATTTTATGAATGTCGGTGAGCGTACTAACGTTACGGGTAGCCGAAAATTTGCACGCCTGATCGCAGACAACAAGTACGACGAGGCGCTCTCCATTGCGCGTGACCAGGTGGAGGGCGGAGCGCAGGTCATCGACATCAACATGGACGAAGGCATGCTCGACTCTGAAAAGGCGATGGTGCGCTTCCTGAACCTGGTGGCAGCTGAGCCTGATATAGCGCGGGTGCCGGTCATGATCGATTCCTCCCGCTTTTCTGTCATTGAGGCGGGACTCAAGTGCACCCAGGGTAAATGCATAGTCAACTCCTTGTCGCTGAAGGAGGGGGAGGAGGAGTTTCTGAGACAAGCCCGCATGGTTCGACGATACGGAGCTGCCGTGATCGTGATGGCCTTCGATGAGCAAGGCCAGGCGGATACGTTGCCTCGGCGCATTGAGATCTGCTCACGCGCCTACGACCTCTTGACACGAAAGGCTGATTTCCCATGCGAGGACATCATCTTTGACCCTAACATCTTCCCCGTCGCAACCGGTATGGAAGAGCACAGGCGCAACGCACTCGATTTTTTCGAAGCAACCGCCTGGATAAAGAAAAATCTGCCCGGCGCAAAGGTGAGTGGTGGTGTGAGCAATGTGTCTTTCTCGTTTAGAGGGAACGACCACGTTCGTGAAGCGATCCATGCCTCTTTCCTGTACCACGCCATCCGATACGGTATGGACATGGGTATCGTCAATCCCGGTCAGTTGCAGGTGTACGATGAAGTCCCCAAGGACCTGCTTGAAAGGGTGGAAGATGTGCTTTTTGACCGAAACGAGGAGGCCACGGAACGGTTGATCCAGTTCGCCGAGACGGTAAAGGGCGAGGGTAAGAAACAAGAGCGGGATGATTCCTGGAGGGAGTTGCCTGTTGAGAAACGGTTGGCCCATGCGCTTGTCAAAGGCATCGTGGATCATGTTGAAACCGATGTAGAGGAAGCGCGTTCGGGTTATACCCGCACACTCGAGGTCATAGAAGGGCCCCTGATGGCCGGTATGAACGTGGTCGGTGATCTGTTTGCCGAGGGGAAAATGTTCCTTCCCCAGGTTGTCAAGAGCGCACGGGTGATGAAGAAAGCGGTAGCGCACCTCTTGCCCTATCTCGAGGCCGAGAAGGTGGAGGGCGCGTCCAAGAAGGGGAAGGTGCTGATGGCGACGGTGAAGGGCGATGTCCACGATATCGGCAAGAATATCGTCGGTGTGGTGCTGGCATGCAACAATTATGACGTGATCGATCTGGGCGTGATGGTTCCTGCAGACAAGATATTGGATGCGGCCGTCGAGCAGGATGTGGATGTGGTTGGGTTGAGCGGTCTGATCACACCTTCGCTGGACGAGATGGTGCATGTGGCCAAGGAGATGCAGCGCAGAGGATTTAAAATCCCTTTGATGATCGGCGGAGCCACTACATCGAAGATCCACACTGCAGTGAAAATCGATCCCCATTACGACCATGCCGTTGTGCACGTGAACGATGCATCCCGATCGGTGCCTGTGGTCAGTGCATTGCTTTCGGATGACCAGCGACCGGATTTCCTGAGCCGTTTGTCGGAGGAACACGAGCGGTTGCGCCGCCAGCACGCCACCGGTCAGAATGAGGGAAAGTATATTTCCATCGAGGAAGCCCGTCAAAACCGTTTTCCGGTGAAGTGGGAGAACTATACCCCTTGCCCACCAACGGTACCCGGAATTACTGTTTTTGATGATTATCCTTTACAAGAGCTCGTGGATTACATCGACTGGACACCCTTTTTCCACTCCTGGGAGATGAGGGGTTCCTATCCACGTATTCTGGATGATCCTGAAAAGGGATTGGAAGCGCGGAAACTATTTTCCGATGCAAAAGCCATGTTGCAACGGATTGTCGAGGAGCGATGGCTGAAGGCCAGTGCGGTCATCGGCCTGTTTCCCGCAAACGCGGAAGGGGATGATGTTGTGTTGTATTCTGACGAAACCCGTTCCGAACGACTTGCCGTACTACATACACTGCGTCAACAAACCCGGAAGCCCGAGGGGCAGTACAACGAGGCCTTGTCGGATTTCATCGCTCCCGTTTCGTCAGGAGTCCACGATCATGTCGGATTATTCGCCCTTACCACCGGTCACGGTATCGATGAACGTGTACATGAATTTGAACGCACTCACGACGATTACAATGCCATATTGCTCAAAGCGCTCGCCGATCGCCTTGCCGAAGCATTTGCAGAGAGGCTTCACGAAAGGGTCAGGAAGGAATATTGGGGTTATGGAAAGGCGGAGGAACTCGATAATCTGCAATTGATTCAGGAGGAATACATGGGGATACGTCCGGCACCCGGATACCCTGCTCAACCTGATCATACAGAGAAAAACACGATTTGGGAACTGATGAATGTAGAGGCCAAAACCGGAATCACGCTGACAGAAAGTTTGGCCATGATTCCAACAGCAGCTGTAAGCGGCTTGTACATTTCCCATCCCGGTTCCCATTACTTCGGACTTGGCCGGATCAGAAAAGACCAGGTGAATGATTATGCCCTGCGCAAGGGGATCCCGGTTGAAACTGCTGAAAAATGGCTCGGTCCGGTTT
>JAULUX010000055.1:0-9854 GCA_032111385.1 Bacteroidia bacterium | reverse complement strand
CCCAACAACCCTTTCCCGAACACCTACATCGCGCCCTTCACGCCCCAGAACTTCTGCTCCTCTTCCATTCCCATCTCTATTGATGGTGCGACCGGAGTGATCAACTTCATCCCCTCTCAAATCCAGGTGGCAGTAATGTGCGTATTGGTTCGTGAATACCGCAACGGTGTCCTGATCGGGCAGGTGAAGCGCGATATCCAGATCAACATTGTCGCACAGTGTAACCAGATCTTCCCCTCGTTCAACAACAGTATCCTGAACGCTACCGGAGGACAATTGTTCGCCGGGTGTAATGACCGCCAGGTGATCATCCCCTTCGACACCACCTTCCAGTGCGGATCTGCCGTACCGACCGATCTGCGTGTATTGAGCCCATTTGGAATCCCCAACCCCGCTATCGCCGTTCAGCCTATCAACTGCAGCAACGGTGAAACCGATTCGCTTTTGGTCACCTTCCTGAATCCATTGACACACGGTAGCACTTACGTATGGATCAAGCGCGGACTCGATGGCAATACGCTTCTTTCCGAGTGCGGATCTGAAATCCCTGAGTTCCAGGATACGGTAAACATTGTCGTAGTTGACAACAGTGTTTGGGCGCCTGCTACAGACTCCGTGGGTTGTATCTTCAATGACTTCACCGTGACCCTCCTCGACAGCGTGTATTGCTTTTCTATCGCCAACGACGGAAGTGACGTGCGCCTGGTGGATGGAGCCGGCACCAACTATCCCATCGCCAACGTATTCGGCTACTGCTCACCCAATGGATTGAAGACCAACGAACTTCTCGTCAGGATGAGCGCCAACACCAGCGCTGCAGGTCCGCTTTACCTGATCGTAAACAATGCCGGTGGTTCGGATGGCAACACGGTTGCCAACAACTGCGGTCGTTTCCTGAGCGGCACCGACACCCTTGCCATCCTGTACATCGACAATATTATCCCCATCAACCTGGGTTCTGACCAGACCATCTGCAGCTTCGACCCATACCCCGTACTGGACTGCGGGTACGCCAATATCTCTTATCAGTGGTATAGCGCCAGCGGAGCCATCAGCGGTGCAACCCAGCAGACCTATACTCCCACCGCAGCCGGATCTTACTCTGTAGTCGCGTCAGGTGGCCCAGGCTGCAGCGGTACGGACACTGTGGTCGTGAACGTGATCCCTGCTGCAGTTGATAACCTCGGTGCCGACCAACTCCTGTGCATCACCGACCCGATGCCATCCCTGGATGCAGGTAATGCAGGTGCTACATACCAGTGGTTCCTTGACGGTACTGCTGTAAGTGGAGCCACTTCACAGACCTACACACCAACCCCTGCCCTCCCTGCAGGAAGTTACACCGTAAGTGTTGAAGTAAACACGGGTAATGCACAATGTATCGCCAACTTCAATGTTGTGCTGCAGGTGGTCAGCGCACCGGTTGTTTCCGTTGCCGACCAATCGGTTTGCCAAGGCGTAAGTGCTGTACTTGATGCGACCTCACCCAGTGCTACATCTTATCTGTGGTCAGACGGCTCAATAAATCCCACCTTCAGCACGCCAACCGCAGGCGATTATATCGTGACTGTTTCAATCGGCAACTGTTCCACGATCGACACTGCCACCGTAACGGTCAAACCCTTCCCTGCTGCACCTACTGTTGCCTGTAATCCTGGTGGAGGCAGCGGCTTCAAGTTCGTTTACGTTTGGAGCAACGTACCCGGAAACAACGGATACGAGGTAAGCGAGGATGGTGGTTTAACCTGGATTCCGGCAAACCAGGTCTCCGGTCCTGAATCACATGGTGTGAACATCAGCATCGACGAATTTATTGTACGCGCCACTGTAGATGCCAACAGCACGCAATTGTGCGGACCGGGTGCCGAATCCCTACCCGCTCCTTGTCAAGTAGAAATTCCAAATATCTTCACCCCGAACGGTGACGGTAAAAACGAATTTTTCGAAATCAAGAACATCAACCAGCACGCTAACAACACCGTACAGATCTTCAACCGTTGGGGCAAAGAAGTGTTCAGCGCAAGCGGCTACAACAACGACACCAAGAAATTCGATGGCAAGGATCTGCCCGATGGTGTTTATTTCTACATCGTCGATCTGGGCAATGGAGAAACGCCCTTTAACGGCACCGTCAACATCCACCGTTGATCCGGTTAACTTGATTCTCAAGGAAAACCCTGTCCGTCACGGCAGGGTTTTCTTTTTTTAAGCAAGCCACCGTGCTGCACGGCTTGGAAGCAATCCTGTTTAACCCCATCTTCGTAGAACAAATTCGAGTATGAAAGTCATTGAACACATCCGGCAGGCGCAAGGGAAAACCCTTTTTTCAATTGAAGTTCTTCCCCCTTTGAAGGGCCGCAGCATGCAGGACATCTATTCCGCCATCGACCCCCTCCTTGAATTCGAGCCCAAGTTCATCGATGTCACTTACCATCGTGAAGAGTACGTGTTCAAAAAAAGGCCCGACGGACTACTCGAGAAATGTTCGGTCCGCAAGCGACCCGGAACCGTCGGAATCTGCGCAGCGATCATGAACAAATACGGCATCGACGCGGTACCACACATCATTTGCGGTGGTTTTTCGCGAGAAGAGACCGAAAACGCACTGATCGACCTTTCGTTTCTCGGAATAGACAACGTATTGGTATTGCGGGGCGACTCCATCAAAAGCGAGGGGCGCTTCGTTCCTGAGCCCGACGGACATGCCTATGCCATCGACCTGCTCCAACAGGTGGTCCGGATGAACAACGGGCAATACCTCGACGAAGAATTACAGGACGTTGCTCCGACCGGATTCTGCATCGGTGTGGCCGGTTATCCTGAAAAGCATTTTGAAGCTCCCAACCTGCGCACAGACCTCAAATTCCTCAAAGCCAAGGTGGATGCAGGAGCCGAGTTCATTGTCACGCAGATGTTTTTCGACAACCGCAAGTACTTTGAATTCGTCGATTCATGCCGTGCGGCCGGAATAAACATTCCGATCATTCCGGGAATCAAGATACTTACCGGTAAAAACCAGTTGAACGTTCTCCCCAGCATATTTCATATCGATATACCACACGACCTGGAGGATTCCATCGGCTCCTGCAAAACACCGGAACAGGTGAGGGAAGCGGGCATTGAATGGGCCATTGCCCAATGCAAGGAATTGAAGGCGGCTGGAGCACCCTGTATTCATTTCTACACCATGGGGAATTCGGAACCTTGTCGCCGGGTGGCTTCGAAGGTCTTCTGAGTTTTTCCGGAAAAATCAATCAGAGACGGACAACCAGTCCAATCAATCCGTCAATGCCTCCCGTCTTAAGCCGGCCACTGAAATTCTGAAGGCTGATCACCTGATTGGCCTGTTTGAATTCCTTCAGGTCAAAATCATGACGGTCAAGACCCAGCTGAAAGTGGACCCCCAGGCGATTACTGAAGAACAGTAGTGCACCCGTGCTCAGTTTCCACCCCCCGCCCCGGTAATTGGCGATTGAAGTGACCTGCGTCTGCAAATTGGTCTCGCTTGTTTCCAAGGCAGCGGAATTCAAACACAGACCAATGTACCACCGAACATTCTCCCGGGCGATAAGGCTGTATTCAGCAGCAATTCCGACCACAGAAAATCCATTGCTTTTTCCATCAGCACTATCGGGATCGTACAAATAGGAGCCGAACTTCATATCCAGGCCGATATTGAACCGGGGATTGAACGCATAGCGGACATCCACAGGAATATGCAAGGTAGCTGCAGCGCCCCGGTCCGTCGATGTCTGTGTAAAACCCAAAAACTCATAACTGAGTGTGGACCGGGTACCGTACACCGCGAATCCTCCCCCCGCCCGGATTTGAATCTCCGATTTACGTTCCGCCTTGATAATTAGAGGGAAAGCCAGGAAAATGAGAATCAGACAGGAGAATGGGATATGACGCAACATAGTCCAAATTTAACCGGAAAAATCCATTCGTCGGTTTCCCGATTGGAAGTACCTTTGAGGATTGAAAAAAACGAGTATGAAATTCGGCGTCGTCATTTTCCCCGGTTCGAACTGCGACCAGGACTTGATTCACGTAGTCAGAGACGTGATGAAACAGGAGTGTGTTGAGCTGTGGCACAAAGACCACACCCTCAAGGGATGTGATTTCATCCTGCTGCCAGGAGGCTTTTCATTTGGTGACTACTTGCGTAGCGGCGCAATCGCGCGTTTCTCGCCTGTAATGCAGGAAGTATGTGAATTCGCCGACAAGGGTGGATTCGTTTTCGGTATCTGCAACGGCTTCCAGATCCTCACCGAAGCCAACCTGCTCCCTGGTGCCCTTTTGCACAACAACAACCATCAGTTCATCTGCCGCAATGTCAACCTGCGTTGTGAGACGGACGAAAGCATGATCACCTCGAAATTCAACGTCGGACAGACCGTTCGGATTCCCATTGCGCACGGGGAAGGACGATTCCATTGCGACGAGGCGACCTTAAAGACCCTGCACGAAAAGAACCAGATTCTCTTCCGGTATTGCGACGAGCAAGGACAGGTCACTGCCGAATCGAATCCGAACGGAGCCCTGGAGAACATTGCGGGAATCTGCAATGCCGGCCGTAACGTTTTCGGAATGATGCCTCACCCCGAACGATGCAGCGAACCTGTTTTGGGAAATACCGACGGCAAATTGATTTTCGATTCGATTTTGAACACCGTTCTGGCGTGATGTCGGACTGCAGGGCGCAACTGACCTGCGGTCATTTCCTGTAGAAGTTCATCTCCTCCACGTACCGGTCCACCGCTTCTGGCATCATGAATCGCACATCCTTCCCGTCACGGATGGATTTGCGGATGAAACTGGCCGAGATCTCCATCATCGGAGCATCGGTCTGCCTGACACGCGGATGATCCTTGTACATCCCGCCATCATGTCCGGGACGCGGATACACGTAGATGTCGTGGTGCTGAAGAATGAGTTCATGGTCCTTCCAGCGGGGCAGGGTCTCCAGGCTGTCAAGCCCCATGATAAGTGCAAAATCATGCTCGGGATACTTCTCCTGGAGGTAAGCCAACGTTGTGACGGTGTAGGATGGCTTGGGAAGCTCAAACTCGATCCGGGAGGCCTTCAACCGACGATAATCGCCGATGGCGAGTTCCACCAGATGGAAACGGTGGTAATCCTGCAATAGGCTCCCCGCCGGCTTCAAGGGATTGTGCGGGCTAACAACCATCCACACCTGGTCTAGGTCCGTGAATTCGGCCATGTATCCCGCTATCACCATATGCCCGTTGTGTACGGGATTGAATGAACCGAAAAAAAGACCGATTCTCATGGGGTTGTCTCAGGATTCAGTTGAAGAGTAGGAATCGTCCGGATCCGGGATCTCGTCCGAAAGGAAAGCGCGGACCTTTTCAACGGCATCCTGTTTGGCAGCATCGAGATCGGTATTGACGATCACATGATTGAAACGGAAGGCATACTGCATCTCCTTCTCGGCCTTGTTGAGCCGTTTCATCAGTGACTCTTCGGATTCCGTTGCGCGCGCTACTAACCTCCGATGCAGTTCATCTAAGGAGGGAGGCATCACAAACACATCCAGCAGCCTGCGCCCGAAAAATTTCTTGATCTGCAATCCTCCTTCCACATCCACGTCGAACAATGCGATGTGGTCGTTGTTGAGTATACGCTCCACCTCCGACTTGAGCGTACCGTAAAACCGATCGGGATACACCTCCTCCCATTCAAGGAATTCATCCGCTTCAAGTCGTGATTTGAACTCATCAACACTCAGGAAATAATAGTCCTTCCCGTGCTCTTCCGTATCTCGCCGGGGACGGGTAGTAGCCGATATGCTGAAGCGCATGCCGGGAAATTGTTGCATCAGGTGATGTACGATCGTGGTTTTTCCGCTGCCACTCGGGCCGCAGAACAAGACAAGCCGATGCTGGTATTGCGGATTGATTTTCACAGTACGTTGGCCAGTTGCTCTTTGACTTTTTCCAATTCGTCTTTCATGCCTACTACGATGCGCTGCATACCGGCATCATTTGCTTTTGAGCCGATGGTATTGATCTCCCTTCCGATCTCCTGTGTGATGAAACCGAGTTTCTTCCCGTTGGCTTCAGGACTTTCCAGCACCTGCAAAAAATAATCGCAATGACTTTTCAGCCTCACTTTTTCCTCTGAGATATCGAACTTTTCGATGTAATAGATCAGTTCCTGCTCGTACCTGTTCCTGTCAACAGACGTCTGGTCCTGGATCTCCTGAAGATTTTTCTCCAACCGGGCCCGGATTGCATCGATACGAGGCTGCTCCATTTCTGCGATCAAAGGCATCTGCGATTGGATGGATTGGATGCGGTTGACCATGTCTGTTTGCAGTACTTTCCCCTCCTGATCGCGAAATGCATTGAACTTTTCCATGGCCGTGGAGATCAATTTGCGCAAGTGAACAAACTGTTCTTCGTCCGCCTCGGGTTTTTCACTGTTCATCACGGCAGGCATGCGAAGCAGAATATCGAAGAGGTTTACATCACTCAGGTGGTACTCCCTGCCCAGTTCGGAAAGTTCCTCGAAGTAGGCTTGAAAGACCTCTTTGTTAACGGTACTACGCTTCGATAATTCATTGTTCTCAATGGAGATGGTGATATCGGCCTTCCCCCTTTCGATCTGCTTACCTGCCTCGGCTCTCAACTCCAGCTCACGATCGCGATATGCGAGTGGCAAGCGCAGATTGAGCTCGAGGAATTTACTATTGAGTGAACGGATTTCGACAGACACCTGTTGTCCACCGATCTGGCCTTTGGCGTTGCCATAGCCTGTCATTGATCGTACCATACCGAATGATTCTCTACAAAGGTAGGTCATTGCATTCAACGGTCTTGGACCGGGACGACTGCGGTGATCATGAATACAGCGCAGGCAAAAATGCTCAGTCCCGGGTAGCCGATTTACGGCTCGTGGTGGTCAGCCACACGCCGAAAAAAATGAGAACGGCAGAAACCAGATGCAGGAGATTTGGAGAATCCTTCCCAAGCAAAATGGCGAATCCAACAGCAAGCAAAGGCTGAAGATAGATGTAAACGCTGACCACGTTGGGGGAAAGGCTCCTCAGCGCCAGGGTGTTGAAAAGATAAGCCAGGAAAGTTGTTCCGACCACGACGAATAGGGTGGCCCACCAGGCTTCAGGAGTAAAACTGCTCCAGGAGATGGAAGAGAATTCTCCCCACCCGAACGGCAACACCATCAGCAGACCAAGTGCAAAAACGGTATGCATGACGGTCAGCGGGTGATACCGCTGCATCAAAGGCAACACCATCACCAGGTAAATGGCATAGGAAAGGGAATTCAAAAGGATGTACAAGTCGCCAAGCGGATCTCCGAGGTTGTTTCCGGTCATCGGACCAAACCTGATCAGCAGGACCGCACCCGTCAATCCACAGGCAACTCCCGCAATGCGCTTCCAACTGATACGCTCGCGGAAGTACCAGGCGGTCAACAAGAGAACAAAAATGGGATTGGTGACCATCATGAGTCCGGCGTTGATGGGACCGGTGAGGGAAAGCCCTTTGAAAAACAAAAGCTGATTGACCGCAACGCCGGTCAACGCACACAGAAGTATTCGACCGAAGTCCTCTTTCCTGATCCGCTCACGATAGAACAGTTTGGCAACAGTGAAAAAGAGCACTGCAGATACTCCCACCCGGATGACGATGAATCCGAAAGG
Organism: Bacteroidia bacterium; assembly: GCA_032111385.1. Lineage (GTDB taxonomy): Bacteria > Bacteroidota > Bacteroidia > AKYH767-A > OLB10 > JAJTFW01. Next base: position 2,167 of record JAULUX010000055.1, on the reverse strand, counting down.
CTGGATGAAAGCGGGCATCACCAGCTTGGCGATGGAATAATTGGCGCCGTAGATGATATTCGCCGTCAGGACAGCCAAATGGGCCGGCAGGTTACGGTTCATACCAATACGCTTCCTACCTCAAGAGTAACGGCAGGCGAAGACCCGATGAAAATCTTATCGCCGGCAATCACCACGGGGCGCTTAAGAAAAGTATAATCCTCGAGAATCAGTGTGCGGTAATCCGTTTCCGTAAGTTCCTGTTCACTCAATCCGCGTGCACGGTAATTGCGTGCGGTGCGACTGAAGAGGGCCTCGTATGAGCCCGCCAACTCCTTCATCTCGTCGAGCTGTCCGGGAGAAATCTTTTCCTTCTTGATGTCCTGAAGCACCACATCATCACCCGGCTTCCATTGTGCAAGCAGGCGGCGGTTGGTATCACAGGTTCCCAAATGGTAAATTTTTTTCATCGGTTTAAACCGGATTTTTTACAACTAATCTGAAATATTCATGGCTGAACGGGCTGAAGCAACTGCTCCACGGCATCCATTTTCTCATTCGGTAGAAGGGCAGAGAATTCAGAAAGCACTATGCATGGGCGCCCTTGTTCCATCCTGACCAAAGTCACAACACGAAAGGGGACTTTGAGGGTGCTCAAAGCGATTTCATCCACCACAACCGAGGTCCCGCCCCAGTCGCGCTGAGCACGTTTCGTCAAAGTGAACACGGTTTTCACGGTAGTATCACGCATCCGTTCACTCATGTATGATTTGATGGCATCCAGGTTCCAGTCTTCCGTGGGATCGGTACCCAGCAAACGACCCTCGGGATGGAACATGGAGACCACACCGGCCGAATCGCGTCCGGTCAATGCGGTGTAAAAGGAATCTACGACGATTCCGGCCTCCATACCCATTCCGGAGGAAAGTTCATCGTCTGGACTTATTTCTTCGGATAGCTGACTTGAATTGCGCTGACATGCCATCAGTGTGAATGCCAGGAGTGCCAGTGCAAGTTGTTTCATGGCGTATCGGTCGGACAAGGTTTTAGCTGGAATAACAATGGACGTGAAGGAGCAGCATCGTTCGCAAAAGAGGCGACTTGAAGATTCATGAACCAAAGGCCGTCCTCCACTACATCCGGCACGAAGACCAGTTCTGAGATCGTACAGTCCATTCGCGGAGAATCGGGAACATTCCAAAACGCATGGTGAGCCAACAACTTTCCACCATCCTCTTCCCTGTCGACAGAGGGTGTATCGATCAAGAGATGTCGAACACCCATTTCACGCAACCACACTGCGGCTTGCCTTTCGAGATAGGGTGGATTTGTTCGTGAATAGTCAATCGACTTTTTCGATTCCGTATTGGGAAGGGTACGAATGATCACCGCCTCCGCCGGTTCCGGACAGTGAATCCGTAGCGCTTCCAGCGTAACAATGCGGTCGCCCTCTGTCTCGACCGGCGCGACCGTTACGACTGAAGCGAAGCAGAAGAAATCCTTGAAATGCCGGTGAACCGGTTCAAGTCCGGTAGTGATATGTCCTAACGTTTCCGTATGTGTGCAATGCCCGTGGGGATTGAAATACACATTCCGGAAATTGACTGCGGCACCCTGTCTCACCTCCCCTATCCAATCGCCCATCACCACGGGTTCGATCCGCGCGGGATCCAGGTACCAGGCCCTGACGTGTCCCTCGCCCGCTTCCAGTGGAATGGACAAGTCGAAAGGACGTGATAGATCGAGGGAATAGGAAACCTGGCGGTAGTCGAGTCGGATATTCATGGGATCAAATCACAAACAAGTCAGAAGTGATACGGTCGGCGATCAGCAGTCCTTCACGCGAGAACCTGAGCCTATGGGATTCCTGTTCCATGAGCCCCCGGCTGATGTAGGGCCCGGCTGCCTTCAGCATTTCACCGACAACGGCTTCACCGAAATGGATTGAGGCCTCATTCAGGTCCATACCCTTTCTCATCCTCAGTGAAGTTAAAACAAATTCATGAAAGGCCTCCTGATCATTGACCTGCTCGAAAGTCGCAGGACGACGATTTTCAAAGAGCGCCCTGATATATTCCGCATTGTTGCTGATGTTCCAGCTCCTGACTTGATCGATATAACTGTGTGCGGAGGGGCCGACCCCCAGATAAGGTTCACCCTTCCAATAGGAGCTGTTGTGTTTTGATTC
>JAULUX010000054.1:0-5897 GCA_032111385.1 Bacteroidia bacterium | reverse complement strand
ATAAAGGTTGAATTTGAAGAGGGATTTTTTCAGGTTCGATAGGGGAGTGTACAGGTAATGATGAAGTGGATTTTTCCTGATTTGTGAAGCTTTGAGTTCCTTGAAATTGGTCACGATCAGTGAATCGCAATTAGCTGTTTTTGATATCGGCTCACCAATAAGTCCTGCATGCAATTTGAAATAACTGAAGCCGGTTCCGCATGTTCTGCACAAACCAATGGTCTCGGCCATCAATAACGAGTCATGCTCGTCAAGTTTCACCGACTCAGGCCAAACAACCTGCTGGTTTTCTATGATTTGCTGGTATTGCGGTTGATGATCAGTCTTTATGGCAAAAATGAAATCCATAAATGCCAGGTAATCAGGTGACCAATGCTTGCCAACACGAAGGTCCTGAGAGAAGACCATGCGCTGGTGCATGAGTACGTTTCGCAATGGCCATGTTCCGTAGGTAAGTAGGAATGCCGATGAGAATACAATCAGAAACCGTAAAGAATTTGTTTTCCAATTACGCCTGAGAAGATAGAGCAATGCTCCCGGAAGAATGAAAAAACACTGAAGCCTTGTCAAGACTGCCAGTCCGAGGAAGATTCCGGCCAGTACCATTCTCTTGTTAGAAGGATTGGATGTGATCAGCCAGGTTGTTGTAAGTAGGAAGAAAACGCTTATCGATTCGGCATAGAGCACAGGAGACCAGACGATGACAAAAGGGTAGGCGGCATAAAAAAATGCTGCTGTCTCTGCACATTTTTCGTTCAATTGGATGTTGAGGCAGATTCGGTAAACCAGCCAGATGCCGATACAATCAAGGGCGACCTGAAACCAGGACAACAGAGATAAAGCGGAATCTAGATTTTGTCCGGTGATCAGGTAGAAAATGCCAATGACAAATGCATAGCCAGGAGGTCTGAAAAACCGGGCGTTAGGTTCGTTCGGGTCGCTCGTGTATTCTCCGTGATGAATGAGATTCAGGATGGAGTCGATCCACCCGTACGTGTCGCCTTGAACCTTGAAATCTTCCTGGCCGAAATAAAAACTTCCGCCGTAGAGGCTGAACAGGATCCGTAGTACGGCACCAAGGAAAATGATCAGCCCGATACGGAACTGTACCTTATCAGAGGTCAGGCTGAAGGTTTTTTCCATGCCAGTAAGTACGATATACCGATAGGAGCAGGAATGCCCCGTTTCAACCAGGTGTTTTCAATCAGAAAGATACGCAGGAAAAACGGCTCCACCCAATTGAATATCGATATGCTGAAATCAGAGCCCGAACCTTGTCTGATAATTTTGCTTTTATTCTTGAATACCCGTGTAAGAAGACGGAAAATACTCACGGGTAGGAATAGCAGTGAATTGAAATAACTTGAAAACACAATCGTCTCCGGGTGTGGAAAAAGGCTCTTGAAGGATTTGGACGTGTAGCGTCGAACATGGTGGTTTACAGTGTCATGATCACTCCATAGGAAATTGAATGCGGGCACAGTACACATGACGAGACCTTGTCTTTTACAGACACGACGAAGCTCCCGAGTGGCTTCTTTGTCATCTTCAACATGTTCAACTACATCGAAAGCGCAGACAAGGTCAAATGAATCATTTGCGAACGGGAGCTCGGTGACGGATGCATGTATGACCTCCATTTTCAATTCGTTGCGGAGGAATTCGCAGCAGTGCAGATCGTATTCCACCGAAGTTACATCTCCGAAAGCGGAGAGCATATCGGTTGTAGCCCCGGTAGCGGCTCCCACATTCAGAATTTTCAGTCGGGTGGCCGGATTCAGCCGGGCAATCTGACTTCGGAGGATGGCAGCGCGCGCGACAAACCACCAATGCTGCCGTTCAAGTTCAAAGTACTCCTTGTAATAGTTGCTATCCATCCTTCTCAACTTTGCCGTGAATGACCTTGTCGACTATGAATAGCGGCCTTTCCCTGACCTGGTTGTAAATTCGAAGTACATATTCACCAAGCAGTCCGATGGAGATAAGTTGTACACCGCTGAACAGCACTATTGCGATGATCAGCGTGGTGAAACCTGCAGGGACATCTTCATAAAAAATCCTCCTGACCAGAACGTAAGTAAGGTAAATCGCAGAAATCAGGATGGAGTACAGGCCTAATCTGGTGATGAATTTTACCGGAAACTCACTGAAATTGAAGATCCCGTTGTAGGCCAGTGCCAGCAATTGCTTGAAGCCATATGTCGTTTCCCCTGCAGCACGGGCTTCTCGTTCATAGGGTAAACCGAACTGACGGAAGCCCACCCATGAACGCATGCCTCGCAGATATCGGCTTTGTTCCGGCATGTTATTTAACTTGTCTACAACCCTCCGGCTCATCATGCCAAAGTCTCCGCTATCCAGGGGGATACGGAAATTGCTGACAGAACGTTGAATACGGTAATAGGTCCAGTAAAGTAGTCTTTTAAACGGGCTTTCTTTTCTTTTTTTTCTTACGGCGTAAACCACATCGTAACCTTCTTCCAATTTCTCCAGCATGGAAGTGATCAGCTCCGGTGGGTCTTGTAGGTCTCCGTCCATGACCATGATCCCTCTACTACCCCGGGCATGTGTAAGTCCCGCACTTAGAGCAATCTGATGCCCGTGGTTCCTTGATAGCAATACGGCAGAATAGCGATCGTCTACAAGGCACTTTCTGCGAATCAGTTCTCGGGTGTTGTCTAGACTTCCATCGTCTACGAGCACCACCTCCGTACTGAAAGGAAGTGTGGGTAGAAGACTGTCAATCCTGTCGAACAATTTCTGAATGACAGCTTCTTCGTTGAAAAGTGGGATGACAATTGAAACTTCCGGTGTGGTCATGCGCAACAGCACTTTCAGCTTCAAACTTAAAGTATTCTGTTCAAAACAGGCGGGTCCAATACGCGCCAGGCCTTAAAATGACTTATTTTTGGATTATGCAATACTCCGGTAAGCAAGAGTTGCTTAAGCGCCTGAATGCCATTAGGGATTATTGCAATCTTCGTTGCCGGCATCTGGAAAGATGGCCATCCTACTTCAACCGCCGGCATGTTGAATTCGCATCTTATCTTGAGCTTTTTCCTTCTGCCAAATACCAAAATGTACTCGAACTAGGCTGTGGCATAGGCTATCAGAGTGCCATGTTATCCCAGGTTTCAGAACGTGTGGTGGCCACTGACCTTCCAGAGGAGGACATGGCGACTCACTCTCCAGGCCTTCTCAAAGCAGGTAAATTGCTTCAGGAATTGGAAATCCGAAATGTTGATCTCGTGCCCTGTTCTGCCGAAAAATTGCCTTTTCCGGACGCTTCTTTCGATATGGTGTTCTCCAGTCATGTTTTGGAGCATATTCCTGATCAGGAAAGGGCGAATCGGGAGATTTTCCGTGTTCTCAAACCCGGTGGGGTTCATTTTTGTGTTGTTCCCGCCTCATTTGAGAAAGTCTATGCTCTGTTCAATCATTATGTTTATTTGTTTAAAAGAGTGATTCATCTTTTGGTTCGGAGTATTTCAAGTCTATTCCGGCCGTCATCCGATGCAAATCCCTCCGATATGCGCCGCGAAAAATCCTCTGGCTCAGTCAGCCGTCATTTATCTCATTTCCCGTTCCCTCCCCCACATGGCGAGTATCCTGGGTTCATTCAGGAGCTCTTCGGTTGGACTACGAGACGATGGGTAGGTGGGGTGCTCGCTTCAGCCCCTTTTCATCTTGAATTTGTCCGTACTACTCAGTTTCTTCCTTTCATGCCCTTAGCCGGCCAGTTGCATTCGGTAGCCGGCACAAGGTTGCATGAGATTACCAGTTCTTTCGAGCGAAAAATGGGTCGCTGGGCTTTCTTTCGCCTATTTGGTATTAACCGGGTGATGGTTTTCTCAAAGCCTCTTCCAGGGGGGGGGATTATTCCACCTTCTGGCCTATGAAAACGGATTCTCTTCGTTCCATGAAAGTGTTGTTCCTCACCCTGGGGAATGGAATCAATATCATCGTCAATTTCCTTACCCTTCCATACCTTGTCCGCAGCCTGTCTTACGAGGAGTATGGTTCATACGGACAGGTATTGATAATTGTATCTCTTTTACAGGGGGTATTTACATTTAACTTGAACCAGGTGGCTAACCTGGCTTTTTCAAAGCACCCTTCTGACCCGGGCCTGGTTTTTTCAAGCCTCATGAGAACCAGTTTCTTGATGGGTTTACTTTCGGTATTGCTCCTGTTGTTGATTTCTCCTGTGGTCGGAATGTCATTTGACAATCCCATGCTGCCACGTTTTCTAGCATTATCCTCACTGAGTCTTGCCGCACAAGTGCCCGTTCCTGTCCTGTTATCCGTATTGATTTTTCATGACCGGGTTAAAGAGTCAACGTTGATCCTTGTCGTGACAAATCTGGTCAAAGTAGCAGCCATGTTTGTTTCAATTCATTTTCTGAATTCGGTTGAATGGCTTTTTGTCGGCATTGGCTTTTCAAGCCTGATTCAATTGATCCTTCTTTATTTTTCCGTTCCAAAGTCGATACGCACATTGTCATCTTTTGACAAGAGCATGGCTGCCGGACTGTTGGCCATGGCCTCACCTCTTGTCCTTTCCGCTGTGATCGAACGTGGTGTCATCTACCTTGATGGAGTCATGGTGAGCACCATGCTCAGTACGATGGATTTTGCAATTTACAGGGCCGGTGCTATCGAAGTGCCTTTCATTTCTGCCATCTATGGGTCGGTTGCTGCCATCGTCATGCCCGAGATTGCGCGCATGTTTTCAGATGGTGATCTGCAGCGCATAGTGCAGCTCAAAAGAAGAGCGGTGAACGCCACGGCTTTTCTTGTATATCCAGTTCTTATTTATCTGTTGATCTTCAGTGCTCCGTTAATTACCTATTACCTTTCGGACCGTTACTCAGGGAGTGCAATCATCTTCGCTATTTTTAGTCTTGCCCTTTTCGTCAGGGTCAATGATTACCAGGATGTGATCATCGTTTCGGGAAATTCACGCTTCATTTTCATGGTTATCGTGGTCATGTTGCTTTTCTGCCTCCTGCTCAATGTTGTTTTCATCAGCCAGTGGGGCGTGATAGGTGCCGCGTGGGCATACATCGTCTTTCTGTTTACCTATGCGGGAATTTTGCTTTGGAAGACCGCTTCGATTCTGGAATGCAGGATTTCGGATATCTTCGATTTTCCCACGATCATGAAAGTTCTGTTGATATCCCTGGCCTGTGCAGCACCTCTTTGGCTGATCTATGAACATGCATTTCGGCAATTGTGGATCATTGTCATCGGCACTCCGGTCTACCTGTTCGCCGTGTATGGATTGTCGTGGAGGTTTGGACTGATTGAAAAGGAAATGGTGAACAGGCTGGTTGCTCGTTTGCCGTTGGTCTCAAAATTTAAACCGTTGTTGTAACATGGGCTTGATGAGTTTTTTTTACAGGTGCATCGGGAGACCTTACTATGTCAGGTTTTCCAACGGTTTGCTGATCTTGAACTGGATCTTTCAGCGGATTTTCCGGGTGAATGCCGAAGTCCCTTTTTCTGTTCATTACACGAACAAAATTTCAGGATGGCGCAATTGCAGGTTTGAAGATGATACGGTTCGTGCGAACTTATGCGCCAGCGGAGGTGCTTACATCGCTGTTTTTGACGGAACAGTTCTGGAAGTCGGTGCCGGAACCATTTGGGCTTATAACATCTGCATACAGACGGCAAATCACCGTCCCGGAGAACTTCATCGCTATGACGTGGCATCAGTTAAGATAGGAAGGAACTGCTGGCTTGGTAACGGAGTCGCCATTCTAGCAGGTGTTACTTTGGGCGACAATGTTGTTGTCGGTGCGAATGCCGTCGTTACGAAATCGTTTCCTTCCAATGTCGTGCTTGCAGGTGTACCTGCTCGAATCATTCGTCAATTGGAAGACCCCGAGAAG
>JAULUX010000053.1:0-1926 GCA_032111385.1 Bacteroidia bacterium | reverse complement strand
AGGAGTAGGCAAGCGCAGCATTAGAAACTGAATCTCCTGAGGCCATGCCTTTCAGAAAATCCACATATGCCCAACCCACTACCACGGCCAGCCAGCCCGAGTATTCACGACGGAACACGCTTCGAAGCGAAAACGACACAGAAGGTGAACGAAAGCCAATCAAACGCGGAATGAAAGCTGGTGTTGTCGCTGCCCATTCCCGGTAGGTATTACCAAACTTATTGAGCAGGAAAGCCTCCTCTGCCATCATGATCCTTTCGTAATACAGCCAGTACATCAATGTGACAACGGCGACGAATGATGCATTGCCCGTATAGACGACAATCCCGATCCACATCAGGTAATTGCCCAGGTATAGAGGATGCCTCAAGAGTGAGTAGATGCCGGAAGTATTGAGCGACTCTGCCACCTGTTGCTGGGTATTGCGCCCCGAGGTCCCTCGCGGAGTGGTCCCGATGGTGTACGCCCTTACAACCGCTCCAACTAAACTGAGGACAATCGCCAACGGAAGTATCCAATCAGGCCTAAGGGATGATCCTGAGGCTAAAACTGCGGGAATAGCCATCAAGAAGAGTACAACCGGAATCTGTCCACGGTAACGAAAGAGCCAGTTGCCCTGCCGCTCCATTTCCTGAATCAATGCCATGGAAGTGTTTTAACCAAATGTAATAAAATTGTTTACGGACGAAAAACAGAAGCCGCCTTTGTATAGGACGGCTTCAAAATATCAAGCGGAGCGATTCCGATCAAACTGTCATGATCTCCTTCTCCTTCGCCTCGAGGTGCTTGTCCACTTTGGCAATGAAATCGTCAGTGATCTTCTGTGTTTTTGCTTCGGCATCCTTGGCCAGGTCTTCGGGAAGACCGGACTTCTGCGCTTTCTTTATCGATTCATTCGCATCCCTGCGCAGGTTGCGGATACCCACTTTGGCATGCTCACCTTCAGCTTTTGCACGCTTTACCAGGTCACGACGACGCTCTTCACTCAAGGGGGGCACGTTTATGCGCACCACTAACCCGTCGTTGGCAGGAGTCATTCCGAGGTTGGCATCAATAATGGCCTTCTCAATATTCCGGATCAGGCTCTTCTCCCAGGGCTGAATGATGATCGTACGGGCCTCCGGTGTGTTGACACTGGCCACCTGGTTCAAAGGGGTCATTGCACCGTAATAGTCCACCATCAAGCCATCGAGCATAGCAGGCGAGGCCTTGCCTGCGCGAATTTTCGCCAATTCACTTTCGAGGTGGGAGATGGCTTTTTGCATGTGATCCTGTATTTGATCGAGGATCGGCTTTACATCGGTCATGGTATTCGGGTTTCGATGATTTTTGATTCGGTTAATTCAGATCGTCACCAAGGTACCGACTTCTTCTCCCTGGACCACCTTTTCGAGATTGCCGGATTTGTTCATGTCGAAGACGATAATGGGCAGTTTGTTTTCCTGACAAAGGGTGAAGGCGGTCATGTCCATCACCTGCAGGTTGCGCTCATAAGCTTCGAGGAAAGTGAGCGAGCTATAACGGGTTGCAGACTTATCTTTCTCAGGATCGGCCGTGTAGATACCATCCACACGCGTCCCCTTCAGGATGACATCGGCTTCGATCTCGATGGCCCGCAGCGAGGCTGCTGTATCGGTGGTGAAGTAAGGATTACCGGTTCCTCCGCCGAAAATGACCACACGGCCTTTCTCGAGGTGCCGCACAGCCCTGCGGCGAATGAAAGGTTCACAGATCGCCTCCATCTTGATTGCAGACTGAAGACGTGTGGACACACCCTGACCCTCCAAAGCACTTTGCAGTGCCATGCTGTTGATCACGGTGGCGAGCATCCCCATGTAATCGCCCTGAACACGATCCATTCCTCCTTCGGCAGCCTGCAGTCCACGGAAGATATTTCCTCCACCGATGACGATGGCTACCTGGACA
>JAULUX010000052.1:0-18653 GCA_032111385.1 Bacteroidia bacterium | reverse complement strand
TCTTTTCGACGACAGCGGGTGCTGCTTGTATTTCGGCGGTATCAGTGGACAATTCCTCTATCTCTTTGATCTCGTCCCCGATCAACACCCGAGTGAATCCACGTTGAAGCAAGAAATTGTACTCCATACCCAGGGATCGGTCGGGTCTGCGCATCAAAGGAGACAGAACCAAATACCGTCCCTCGCGATTCGAGCACATGACATCCACCACATCTGCAACGGAATGCTTCCGTACCTGCTGACCTGAAACCGGGGAATACGTCTTACCGATCCGGGCATAAAGCAGCTTCAGGTAATCATAGATCTCGGTACTTGTGCCAACGGTCGATCGCGGATTCCTGCTGATGACCTTTTGTTGGATGGCCACAGCGGGAGAAATACCCAGGATGTAATCCACTTCCGGCTTGTCCATTCGACCGATGAACTGACGGGCATAGGACGACAAGCTTTCCACATAGCGACGTTGACCCTCCGCATACAGTGTATCGAATGCCAGGGAGGATTTCCCGGAACCGCTCAATCCGGTCACCACCACGAACTTGTTGCGGGGAATGGCCACATCCAGCCGTTTGAGGTTGTGAACAGCGGCACCCTTGATCACGATAAAATCGCGGGGATCAAGCTTGGTGATATCTTTCGGGAAACCGGCCATACTTTTTGATAGGGAGAGGGAAGCCGGCAGAACCGGGACCACAAAATTCGTGAGAAACACAGGACCAATACCTATCCGAACCGTTGTTTTTATACAGGCCCTTTGAAGTTTATTCCTTCCTGAAAACGAATCACTCCAATACCCAAAACGGCCAATGTCTTCAGCCTGACTGCACGCACCTGAAAATAAAGTTTAATTATACAAACACTTGTTTATAAAGTATTTATACTGATTTATTGAATTATTTAATTCAACGGTTTCAAGGGTAAAATTCAAGCTAAGCCTCCCGGCAAGAACAGGGCATTCGACCGTCACCGATCAATACTTTTTGTGCAAACCGTCCGTTAGTCGATCGATAGGGCATGGCAAATCCGCCTGAAATGCAGCATCCTCACATCAAAAGTCCAACCTGTTTCATCACGGCACCAAACACTCACACATAAATACATGCACTCACGAAAAGTGATCAAAGTGGACACCAAACCTATCAATATGTCTATTGAAAATCAAAGTGGTGGGTGCGAATGACGGCAAGAGGTATTCCCCTCCTTCCAAAAGCGTTCCGGGAGCCCCGGAAAAACCCTACCTTTGTAGAGTAGAACGTGTGCATGCAAGAGGACGAACATGATATGGATGGTCCGGAGGATAGCCAGGAGCTGATCCAAAAGTCCATCGAGAAATATGAAGAAATGCGCGAAAGGCGCGAGCGCTACTTTTTTGACGTAGACGCCTTGTTGAGGATTATCGACCATTTTATCGACCACCTGGAGTACGAAAAGGCATTCGAGGTCACCCGTTACGCTTACAGCCTTCATCCTGAATCGATTCACTTCAAGCTCAAGGAAGCCCATCTTTACGGACTTATGGGGCGCGAACAGGAGGCTTTGGATCTGCTTGAAAAAGCAGAGCACCTGAACCCCTTCGACCTGGAGGTTCACCTGATCCGGGGGAATATCTACAACAACCTGGAGCAGTTTCCACGTGCCATCGCCAGCTACCGGAAAGCGCTTGAGCTGGCCGACGAGCAGAAAGACGACATCTACCTGAGCCTGGCCATCACTTACCAGAACATGGCCGACTACTCCAAGGCGGTGGATTACTACAAGCTTTGCCTCCTGTCGAACCCCTCGAACGAGGTAGCCATGGAAGAGATGCTGGTCAGCCTCGAAATGAGTAAACGCCTGGACGAAGGCATCGCCTTTTTCAACCGACTGATCGACGAGCAGCCCTACAACCACATGCTGTGGTACAACCTGGGTGACCTTTTCACCAAAGACGCACAATACGAGGAGGCCATACGGGCCTACGACTACGCCCTGCTCATCAAGGAAGACTTCGCCCCGGCTCATCTGGACATGGCTCAGGCCCTGGCCCAACTGGACCGGTTCAAAGACGCCATCGAGCGATACAAGACTGCTTTCGAGTACTGTTCGCCCGATGCCTTCACCTACTATAGCATTGGGGAATGTCACGAGAACCTGAGGGAATTCGACCAGGCCAGGCAGTACTACACCAAGGCCGCCAAGCTCATGCCTGAGATGTCGCAGGCCTGGTTCGGCATCGGCGTCACTTTCGACGAGGAAGACCGCTGGTACGAAGCCGTACATTACATCCGCAAGGCCCTCGAACTCGACGACCAGAACGGAGAATACTGGCTGGCACTCGGTGACTGCGAGTACCGCCTTCACAACGTTGAAGCCGCGGAAGAGTGCTACAAGAAAGTGATCGACTACGATCCCGAGAATGACGAAGGCTGGATGGCCTACGCCGATCTTCTTGCCGAACACAACCGCGCTTATGAAGCCAGCGAAGTCATCCATGCCGGCCTGCTTTATCACCACGACCACGAGGGGATGAAATACAGACAGGTATGCTACCTTTATCTGGCCGGATTCATCCAGGAGGCCTACAAGCACCTGGCGGATACGGTGAACCTCTACCCCAATGGCAGCCGCATCCTCTTCGAGTTGCAACCTGCCCTCGAGTCGGATCAGCGTATCCTCGAAATCATTCACGCAAACGGAAAACCATGAAACCCAACTTTGAACTCAGCCATCTGCCTCATAGGCAGGAAAAGCCCCGCAAGGCAGGACTCACCATGGTCATGGACAAAGGCCTTTCTGTTCGCGAATGCGAAAACATGGTCGACGCTTCCGGTCCATACATCGACATCGTCAAACTGGGTTTCGGCAGCTCGCTCGTTACGCCCAACCTGGAGCGTAAACTGGCTTTTTTCCGTGAAGCCGGCATCCCCGTTTACTTCGGAGGCACTTTGCTTGAAGCGTTCATCGTCAGGGGACAATTCGACGACTACCTCCGGTTGCTGGACCGATACAAGATGGAATACGCCGAGATCTCCGACGGATCCATCACCATGCCCCACCAAGAGAAATGCCACTATATCCAACGACTGAGCAAGCGGGTGACCGTCATCAGCGAAGTAGGCAGCAAGGAGGAGGGCATATTGATCCGCCCCACAAAATGGATCGACATGATGCAGGCCGAACTTCAGGCCGGAGCCTGGAAAGTAATTGCAGAAGCAAGGGAAAGCGGAACGGTCGGCATTTACAGGCCTAATGGAAAAGCCCATGTCGTGCTGATCAACAAGATCGTTTCCAAGGTCCCGGCTGAAAAAATCATCTGGGAAGCTCCCCAGAAATCGCAGCAGGCTTACTTCATCAAACTTTTCGGAGCGGATGTCAATCTGGGCAACATCGCACCCCACGAGGTGATCGCCCTGGAGACACTCCGGATCGGACTTCGCAGCGACACCTTCTTTCTGCATCTGGACAAGGTGATGCAGCAGAACCGTCAGACTGTCGAACCCCAACGCACCACCAAAGACAAAGCGATTGCCAAATGAGCATCAAGGAAAAGTCCGTAGCTGAACTGAAAGACTGGAAAGACAACGCTGTCGAGTTTCAGCTGATCGATGTACGCGAACCCCACGAATACGAATCAGCCAACCTGGGCGGAGAGTTGATTCCGCTGGGAACGATTGTCACTGCCGCCCCGCAGATCCGCAATGACATTCCGGTCATCATCCATTGCAGAAGCGGCGCACGCAGCGCTGCCGCCATCGCCGAGCTGGAAAAGCGTTTTTCCCTCACCAACCTCTACAACCTGAAAGGGGGCATACTGGCCTGGGCCCGGGAAATCGACCCGAGTTTGCAGGTTAGCTGAGCCATGCTGCACGAATTCCTCGACTTCATTCTGCACATCAACGACCACCTGGCGGTGATGGTGCAAGACTATGGAACTGCGATCTACGCGATCCTTTTTCTGATCATTTTCGTCGAAACCGGGCTTGTCATCATGCCTTTTCTACCGGGCGACTCCCTCCTGTTTGCCGCCGGCGCCTTATGTGCCAACCAAGCGACCGGAATGGACCTGTTTCTGATGATGGCTTTGTTGATCGTCGCCGCCATCCTGGGCGACAACACCAACTACAGCATCGGCAAGCACTTCGGAATGCGCGCCACCAGGCTTACCATTGCAGGAAGGAAACTGGTGAAGCAGGAGCACCTTGACCAGACCCATGCCTTCTTTGAAAAGCATGGAGCCAAAGCCATCATCATGGCACGCTTCGTCCCCATCGTCCGTACGTTCACACCTTTTGTAGCCGGAATGGGAAAGATGAGTTACCGTACCAAGTTTCTCCCTTATAATGTTGCGGGCGGAGTGCTCTGGATAGTCAGCATGTCGGTATCGGGTTACTTTTTCGGACAGATACCCTGGGTGAAGGAGCATTTCGAGGCCGTTGTCCTCCTGATCATCCTGCTGTCGCTCCTGCCGATGATCATCGCTGCCATCCAACACCGTTTCAAATCAAAATCATGACCACTTTCGCGCTGGTCGGCAAGAAACTCGGACATTCCTTTTCAAAAGCCTGGTTCGGCTCCAAATTCGAAAGGGAAGGTCTGGACGGCTTCAATTACATCAACATCGAAACCGATGATATTGCGAGCCTTCCTCAAACCGTTCGGGAACTGGGCATTCGCGGTTTCAATGTCACGTTTCCCTACAAGCAAACCATTTTGCAGATCCTTGACCACATCGACCCTGTGGCGGAAGCTGTCGGGGCAGTGAATACCGTCGTCATCGACGATTTCGGAAAACTCAACGGCTACAATACAGACGTTATCGGTTTCAGAGAGACCTTGCGGCCTTTGCTGAAGCCCTACCACACCCGCGCCTTGGTATTGGGTACAGGAGGAGCGGCCCTGGCTGTCGCCTACGTTCTGGACGAGCTTTTCATCGATTTCGACCTCGCGAGCCGAAGCCGGGAAAAAAGAAATGCCATCCACTACGACCAACTCACGCAGAAGGATATCCGAAACGCATCTGTCATTGTGAACGCCACACCCCTCGGTACATTTCCGGATGTGGATTCGGCCCCTGCCATCCCCTACTCCGGCATCGAGAAATTCCATTTGCTCTACGACCTGGTGTACAATCCTGCTGAAACACAGTTCATGCGTGAAGGCGCAAAGCGCGGTGCACAAGTGGTGAACGGCATGGGCATGCTGGTCAGACAAGCGGAGGAAAGCTGGAAGCTCTGGCGGGCCGCGTTGAAAACAGATGGTTCATCTGTTCGCTGAACAAAAGGAAGAATCGCGTGTTAGTCCTATATTCGTCCGTTAAACCGACTTGCAGAAAAGCATGAAAAACGATCAAGTGTTCAAGACCGTCTCCTTGTTCATCCTCCTGGGCGCCCTATCCAGGCTGATCCCCCATCCGCACAACTTCACCCCGTTGGCGGCCATGGCTCTCTTCGGAGGGACCTACCTGCGCGACAAGAAGCTGGCCTTCTTCGTACCCATCATCGCCATGTTCGTCAGCGACATCGTTCTGGAGATCGTAAACGGCACCGGTTTTCACAGCGAAATGCCTTGGGTGTACGGCAGCATGCTGCTGATCACCTGCCTGGGATTCTTCCTGCGCGGCCGGGAACAGCGCCAAACCATCATGGTCGCATCGCTGACCGGTTCGATGCTGTTCTTTTTTGTGACCAACTTCGGTTGCTGGACACACGGCACCTACGGATACACCCTTTCGGGCCTGGGCACGTGTTACGTAGCAGGCATCCCCTTTTTCAAGGGAACCGTGATGGGTGACTTGTTTTATAACCTGGTCTTCTTCGCAGGATTCGCCCTCGTTCAACGTTTCGCTCCGGCATTCGCAGGCAAAAAAATCCAATGATGATCACGCGCGAACAGGTTATTGAGGCGTTGAGCCATGTAGAGGAACCGGACCTGAAAAAGGACCTGGTCACCCTCAACATGATCCAGGACGTTCAAATCGACGGAAAGAAAGTGTCTTTCACGGTTGTATTGACCACGCCGGCCTGCCCGCTCAAGGAACTGATCGCGAATGCCTGCCGCAATGCCATCATCCACCTGGTAGATCCCGAGGCCGAAGTGGAAGTGAACATGACCGCCCGCGTCACAACAGCGCGCCCCCAGACCGACCAGGCACTTGCCGGTGTTAAAAACATCATTGCCGTAGCATCCGGAAAAGGCGGCGTAGGGAAATCCACTGTTGCGGCCAACCTGGCTGTAGCGATGGCCCAGACCGGAGCCAAAGTCGGATTGATAGACGCGGACATCTTCGGACCCTCCCAGCCCATCATGTTCGGCGTGGAAAACGAGCAGCTTGCCGTAAGCGAGCGCGACGGCAGGCAACTTATGGTGCCGATTGAAAAATACGGTGTCAAGGTTTTGTCCATCGGCTTTCTCGTTGACCCCGACCAGGCCATTGTCTGGAGGGGACCCATGGCTTCCAAAGCCCTTCAGCAATTGTTCAAAGATGCCGAATGGGGCGAACTCGACTACCTTTTTGTCGACCTTCCTCCCGGCACCAGTGATATCCATCTGACGCTCACCTCCTCCGTGCCTCTGACCGGAGCTGTTATCGTCTCCACACCTCAGCAGGTGGCTTTGGCGGATGCCCGCAAAGGAATCGCCATGTTCAGGATGGACAGCATCAAAGTTCCGGTACTTGGATTGATCGAGAACATGGCCTATTTCACGCCAATGGAATTGCCCGAAAACAAGTACTACATTTTCGGTGAAGGCGGTTGCCGCAGACTGGCCACGGAATTAAACATCCCCTTCCTGGGAGAAATCCCATTGGTACAAGGCATCTGTGCCTGCGCCGATGCGGGCCAACCTATCGTCCTCGACCACAATCATCCCGCATCGCTCTCCTTCCTAGCAGTGGCCGGCAACGTGGCCCAGCAGGTGGCGATCCGAAATGCTTCCAGGCAGGAGGAAGCCCTAGCCTCTTGATTTTGCATCATGAATTCCGCCGAACGCAACTTAGCCGACAGGATAGAAGAGATTCTTTCACAACTTCGGCCTTACCTTGAAGCCGATAGTGGAAACGTGTCTTTCGTGGAGGTGACCGAGGACATGGTGGTACGTGTCAGACTCGAGGGAGCCTGCAGCTCCTGTTCGATGAGTACGATGACACTCAAAGCGGGAATCGAACAATCCTTGCTAAAGGCCATTCCCGAATTGAAGGGCGTAGAAGCGGTGAACGATTGATTTTTCTAATCGGTCTTTTCGACACCATTCACAAAAACGACCCGGTTCAACACCTTGCCGCTTGAATCGAAATAGGTCCACGTACCTTCTTTCAGACCTTTCCTATACATCCCCTCTTCCCGCTTACTTCCATCGCCATAAAAAATCCTTACAGGTCCATCTTCCACGTCGGCCTTGTATTGCATTTCAAAAATCAAATTGCCGTTGAGGTTGAACTGCCGATAGTGTCCCTCACGCTTACCCTTTACATATGTTTTGATTTCTGCCAGACGACCGTCTTCGTAAAACACGGACCATTCCCCTTCGGCCAACCCTTTCACATACCGCTCGATGGCCTTGATGGAATCGTTCTCACCGTAAAAAACCCAAACGCTGTCTTTCTTCTGATCGAAATACCTTCCGCGAGCCATGACTTTTCCATTCTCGTAGAAGGATACTCCCGACGCTCTGCGCGGATCCTTCGTTTCAAAAACCACTTCGGCCTTCAGCTTTCCGTTTTCGTTCCAGGTTCTTGAAACGCCGTAAGGCTTATTGTTTTTAAAAAGCGTTTCTGAACATAGTGTATCAGTGCGGTAATACTTGCGCCAAAGACCCTGTTTTAAACCGCGGGTATCGGTTCTGTTGATGGTATCTCCCTTGAAAACCTGATAAGATCCACCGGTCTGGGCCAAGGCTGATAAAGAAGGTACAAGGGCAAGAAGAATAAGCAGGAATCGCATCACTATGCAAAATTGCAAAATCGGCCGGGATAAACCTGATCCGGACTTGTGGACAGAAGCCTGACAAAATCAGGCTGAAACAAACGGCAATCGTTATTTTTGGGCGATATGCCGTTTCCGCTGAACCCCCTCTTCCGGATTTGCACGTGGTTTTTTCTTTTGATCATGCCAACCACGCTACTACAAGCACAAACCCTGACCGGTACCGTCGTTGACCAGACCAGCAAAGAGTCATTACTCGGCGCCACCGTGTTGATAAAGGGTACGCAGATAGCCACCACCACCGACCTGGATGGTCGATTCGCTCTGGAGGCGCCTTCATTACCCTGCACTTTGGTGGTGAGCTATATCGGTTTTGAAACAACGGAAACCACCGTGCGAACATCCTCCGAGCCTGTCCGGGTTCTGTTAAGGAGCTCTCAAAAGAACCTCAAGGAGGTAAGCGTGGTGGAATCAAGGCTCACCGAAAAGCAACGCGAGTCACCGCTGACCGTTGAAGCAATGGACATCCTGGCCATACGACAGACCCCTGCCGCAAATTTCTACGAAGGGCTGGGGGCTTTGAAAGGTGTAGACGTCACCTCTGCGAGTCTGGGATTCAAAGTGGTGAACACCCGGGGATTCAACAGCACCTCACCGGTGAGGTCATTGCAGCTGATCGACGGGGTGGACAACCAATCGCCCGGACTGAATTTCTCGCTGGGCAACTTCCTCGGGGCATCTGAGCTTGACGTCCTCAAAGTGGACCTCGTGGCCGGCGCCAGCTCCGCCTATTACGGGCCAAACGCCTTCAACGGTGTGATCAGCATGACCACCCGCAGTCCGTTTGTGAAGCCCGGACTGGAGATCAGTGTGAAAACAGGTTCGAGAGACCTGATGGAAACTGCATTCCGTTACGCGGTAGTACTCAAAGACAAAGAAAAAAAGGATCGGCTTGGATTGAAATTCAATGCCTTTTTCTTCAAAGCTTATGACTGGGAGGCCGACAACAGGACCGCCACTCCCCAGTCGCCCAGCCTGGAAACCAACCCGGGCGGATACGATGCGGTCAACGTCTATGGTGATGAGTATTACACGGGCGGAGATTTCAGCCAGGTTCCGTCTCTGCGCCCCGGGATCGGTATCCTGTACAGGACCGGCTATGCCGAAAGGGACCTTGTCGATTACAACACCCGCAACCTGAAACTGAACGCGGCGGCACATTACAAGCTCGACGACAACACCGAACTGATCGCCGGCAGCAACTTCGGCTACGGCACAACGGTCTATCAAGGCGACAACCGTTTCAGCCTGAAAGACATCCTTTTCTTCCAGCACAAACTTGAAGTCAAAAGACCCGGAAAGTTCTTCGTAAGGGCGTACATGACCCAGGAAGATGCGGGAAATTCTTACGACGCTTTTTTCACGGCTTTGCTCCTGCAACGGGCTGTAAAGAGCGATGCCGACTGGGTCGATGATTACATCCGTTTTTTCAACCAGAACGGCTATTTCAACAAGATGCGGAATTTTCCGGGCTATCCTCAGCCGGGTCAATTCAGCGATTACCAGGCCTACCTGGCTTCGATCAACCCTTTCCTGCTGAACAATTTCTACGATTCCCTTCTGCTTTATCACGGTGGAGCGACGGCCTACGCCAACAGCGAGGGAAACCCCATCAAGGACAACAGCGCCTATCTCGCACCGGGCACAAGTGCATTCGACACTGCCTTTGCCGGTATCACCTCCCGCGAAACTTTTGCAGAGGGTGGATCCAGGTTCTACGACCGCTCGGCCTTGTACCATGTACAGGGTGAATACCAGTTCGAGGTACACGACTTTGATTTTACAGCCGGCGGCAGCTACCGGCTTTACATGCCCGATTCGAGAGGCACCATTTTCAGCGACACCAACGGCCGCAGTATCAGCGTAAGCGAATTCGGGCTGGTGGGTGGTGTGGAAAGAAAACTACTGGACGATCGGCTGAAACTAAACGGTACGCTCAGGATGGACAAGAACATCAACTTCCCGTTCCTCTTCTCTCCTGCCCTTTCCGGTATCTACTCGCCCAACGACTTGCACACGGTGAGGCTATCCTTCAGTTCCGCGATCCGAAACCCCACCCTGGCCGACCAGTACCTGTTCTATCAGGTCGGCCGGGCTACGCTCATCGGCAATATTGATGGATACGATTCGTTGGTGACCATACCCTCCCTGCTGAATGCACTCAACGAACAGCAGCTCGGTCTGCTGGAGTTCTTCAACGTAGATCCGGTGCAACCGGAGAAAGTGAAGACGATGGAAGCGGGATACCGAGGCACCTTGTTCGACAAACTGCTGGTGGATGTAAATGCCTACTACAGCAGGTACGTGGACTTCATCGGGTACAAGATCGGTGCACAGGTCGCTTCAACCACGGTGGTCGCGCCTCCCAAGAACATTTACCGTGTCGCCACCAATTCGGAGGACATCGTGACCACACAAGGAGTATCGATAGGACTGAATTACTACTTCCGTCGTTTCTACACCCTCAGCGGTAACTGGTCGTGGAACCAGCTTGACCGCATGGGTTCGGATGATCCGTTGATCCCCGCCTTCAATACGCCCAGGCACAAATTCAACATCGGACTCACGGGAACGCAGATGGACAATGCACTGGGAAAGAATTACGGATTCAGTATCAACTACAAGTGGGTGGAAGGATTCCTGTTCGAGGGATCACCCCAGTTCACCGGAGCGATCGAAAGCTATGGACTACTCGATCTGCAAATCAATAAAGCGTTCCCAGAAGCGAAGAGCACATTCAAGCTGGGGTGCGCCAACGTACTGAACAACCTGCATTACGAAGTATTCGGAGGACCGTTGATCGGTCGGCTTGCTTACATCCAGGTCCTGGTCGAACTGAATTGAGCCGGTAAAATCACAACGGATCTACATCCACGAGCACGATCAAGGACCTGTTCTCCGGGATTTTCCTGTAGTCTTCCAGGGCGCTCATCAATCGCTTCTTGACATCACCCATCACCAGCGTCTTTTCAATTTTGATCATCAGGTGACGAAGATGGTAATTCCGGACACGGCTGACGTAAGGCGAAGTGGGCCCCAACACCCTGTTACCGAATGTTTTTTTCAGAGAAATGATCAGCTGTGCCGCCATCCGTTCGATTTGCCGTTCATCCTTGTGCTTCAGCCTGATTTCGATGAGCCGATAGTAAGGTGGATAATGAAAACGGTGCCGCTCATTCAACTCGTGGAAATAAAATCCCTGAAAATCGTGCTTGAGGACATAGGACAGCACCGGATGATGAATATTGTATGATTGGACAACCACGTGGCCCTGGTCTCTTCGACCAGCCCTACCGCTCACCTGGGCCAGCAGTTGAAATCCGCGCTCGTGGGCCCGGAATTCAGGGAACCCCATCAACGCATCCGCATTCAAAATCCCGACGAGGCTGACCTTGTCGAAATCCAGTCCCTTGGTCACCATTTGCGTCCCGATCAATATATCGACAGCGCCCTCTTCGAAAGAAGAAATGATGTTCTGATAACCGGATTTCGACCGAGTGGTGTCGTAATCCAGTCTTGCCACTTTCGCTTCCGGGAAAAGCAGAGTCAGTTCCTCTTCAATCCGCTCGGTGCCGTATCCGCGCATACGCAGGTCCTGGTCACCGCAAGCCGCACAACGCTGAGGCATCGACTGCACATATCCGCAATAGTGACATCGCAATTCGTGGTTCTTCTTGTGATAAGTCAATGATACGTCGCAATTGACACATCGTGGACTCCACGAACACAGATTGCATTCGAGGCTGGGCGCGAACCCCCGGCGGTTCTGAAAAAGGATGGATTGCTTACCGGCTTCGAGATTCAAGCGCAACTCCTCAAGCAAAGCCTGAGAAAAATGGCCTTGCACCTGCTTTCGTTTACGCGCATCTTTCATATCAACGATGCGAACCAGCGGCATCTCGAGTCCGGCGTGCCTCTTGTCGAGGGTGACCAAGGCATACTTTCCTGACAACGCGTTAAAATACGACTCCATTGAGGGAGTAGCCGTGCCAAGGAGGACACGGGCATCCTGTTTGGCGGCCAGCACAACTGCCGCATCGCGTGCATTGTATCGCGGACCGGGATCAACTTGTTTGTAACTCGAATCGTGCTCTTCGTCCACGATGATGAGTCCAAGCTTGTCAAAAGGCAGCAGCACCGATGAGCGTGCACCGACCACCAGGCGTCCTCCCTGTATGGTATTCAGGTTGTCGTCCAAAAGCCGGTTCCATACCTCCACCCTCTCTTGCTCATTGAACCGGGAGTGGTAAACGAGCATTCGACCACCGAAATGCTTCTGCAGCCGACCAATGAGCTGCATGGTCAAAGCGATTTCAGGAAGCAGGTACAGCACCTGCTTGCCCTCCCGAAGTGCTTCCGCGATCAGGTGGATATAGACCTCGGTCTTACCGGAAGAGGTCACACCGTGCAACATCACCACCTTGCCTTCTGCGAAGCCTTGCCGGATCCCAAGCAGCGCCTGCTCCTGATACGGATTCAGTTCAACGGGCTGGATAAGGGGACCCTCATAAGGACGCACCCTGTCTACCCGACGTTTGATGATCTCAAACACTTCCTGCTTCAACAGGGCCGAAAACACAGTTGAAGAAACACCGGAACGCTTGAGCAATACACCCTTCTCCACCTCTTTTGCATCCTCCTCCCTACAGATCTGCAGAAAGGCAAGCAGGACATCCAGCTGACGGGCGGCACGCTTTTCCAACCGTGACATCCATTCCCCGATCTGCTGTTCGGAGGAACAGGCTTTTCCAAAGACAACGAAATCGACAAACCGTGGCTTCACCCTTTCCTCTACCTCCTCCTGAGCTGCGGCCACTCCCTTGGACAAAAGATTCCGCACAACGGGCATGGGGTTCTTCAAATGCAGGATCGTGCCGATCTCCTTCAAAGTGAGTGATTCCTGTATCTCGAGCGCCTCTGCCACCAGGTACTCCCGGTCGGTCAATACAGAATGATCGCCGTTGTAATCGGGATGGAGGGAGATGCGCGTCTCGCTTTGCAAACGAAGGGCCACGGGAAGTGCTGCCGCCATCACCTCTCCGGGTGTGCTCAGGTAATAATCCGAGATCCAGCTCCAGAAATCCAGCTGACGTAAGGCGAGTACAGGCTGAGGATCCAGCACATCCAGCACGGGCTTGACGGCATAGGTGGAAGGGGCTGTACCGTGAACGGATTTCACCACTGCCGCAAACACCTTGTGGCTTCCGAACTGCACCACGACCCGTACACCCGGAATGACCTGGTCCTCCCACTCTAACGGCAAGGAATAGGTGAAAGTTCCGGGGAGTGGTACAGGAAGAATAACATCGACAAAGCGAGGAGAAAGTCCGGACATACCCATCAACTTTTATCCAGCCACCCTTTACGCCAGAAGATCACCAGCTGGATCACCACAAGAACCAGCATGAACAGCATCACGCCGGCATAGCCGAAAGGAGAATACAATTCGGGCATGTTCCAGGAAAGCACCTCGCCGGAAACGGGATCGGTGTAAGAGAAATTCATTCCATATACGCCGACGATAAAAGTCAACGGAATGAAGATGGTACTGATAATGGCCAACACCTTCATCACCTGATTGAGTCGGAAGCTCACACTGGAGAGGTAGATCTCCATCAGCGATGCGACGATCTCCTTGTAGCTCTCTACCAGATCCATCACCTGGATGGTATGATCGTAAGTATCCCTGAGATACAGTTTGGTCTGATCACGGATCAGTAGTGAGGCGGTACGCAGCAGATCGTTCACCTTGTCACGTTCGGCGAAAACCGTTCTCCTCAGAACGATCAATTCACGCTTGATCTGCTGGATCCGGTGCAGGGAGGAACGGGTAGGTTTGGTGAATAGCTCGTCCTCCAATTCATCGAGTTTCTCTCCCAGTTTTTCAAGCAAGGGGAAGTAATGGTCCACTACCGAATCCAACAACGCGTAGGCCATATAATCGCTTGAAGCCGAACGGAGCTGCCCTTTGCCGGTGCGCAATCGGGAGCGGATGGGTTCGAAATGATCCTCGTACCCCTCTTGAAAGGTGATGACCGTATTTTTGAACAGGAAAAGAGAAAGCTGGTCGTTACGCAGCGCCACATCGGAGTTGATGTGCAGCAAACGCGTGACGATGAACAGATGGTCATCGAACTCCTCCAATTTGGGACGCTGGTAGGTGTTGATCACATCCTCCATCTCCAACCGGTGGATTCCGAAGTGCAGACAGAAATCCTCCAACATTTTTCGGTCACCAAACCCTTTCAGTTCGACCCAGTGAATCAGATCAGGGTATCGGGACAAACGCTCCAACACCCCATCCATGGAATCAAAAGGGGCTTCGAAAAGCTGGTCGGAGTTGTAAGAAGTAACAAAAAGCCGCGGCTTGCGGGCATCATCTGAAGGCGTAATGATTCCGGGTGCGGCACCGGGGCTCGTCCGCTTGGGACGCCACACGCGCAAACGCAAACCCGACTGACTTTTGCCTTTCCCCGACATTCCGTCAAAATTAAGCTTAATCGAGGCATGCCCGGATTTTGGCGGACCGTGATGAAAGCTGACCTTTGCAGCAGAACATCATGCCTCAGGAAAACCCGCCACACGAACATACAGACACCGATAGCCCCGCCTGGTACGAACCGTGGTTCGGAACAAAATACTATCACTTGCTTTACCGGCACAGAAACAGCGACGAGGCCGGCATGCTGATCGACAACCTGGTACGGACCCTTCAGCTTCCACCCGGGAGCAAGACACTCGACTTGCCCTGCGGCAAAGGTCGGCATGCATTGGCGCTTCACTCACACGGAATGGATGTGACCGCTGCCGACCTCTCGGAGGAGAACATCCTATACTGCAAACGCTTCGAAGCCGAAGGAATCCGGTTTTTACGCCACGACATGCGCGATCCGCTTGCCATCGGCTATTTCGATGCGGTGTTCAACCTCTTCACCAGCTTCGGCTATTTCGACCGTGAGCACGAAAACCGTCGTGTGGTGGTCGCCGCTGCCGCATCACTGCGAAAAGGAGGCGTTTACGTCCTCGATTTCCTGAATGTCACGCGCGCACTTCAGCATCTGGTGAATGATGAAAAACTCGAGATTGAAGGAATTCGATTCCATATCCTCCGTGCAGCTGAGGACGGAAAAATCGTAAAGAGGATCAACGTGATGGATGGCGATACGGAACACGCTTTCAGAGAGGAAATTCGGATCCTATCACGTGAAGTGCTCGAGTCCTTTCTGCAGAATGCGGGATTTCAGGTTGAAAACATCCTCGGCGACTATTCGATGAACCCGTTTGATGTGGTAAACTCCCCACGGATTATCTTTATCGCACGCAAATCCTGATGCATATCTCCGATTACCTGCTGTTGTTCGGTTCTGTTCTTTTGAGCGGAAGCCTTTTTTTCCTCGTAAGGAAGCCCTCGGCGAATGCATTGAAACTGCTGCTGTCGTTCTCCGGTGCTTTCCTTCTCGCCATCACCGTGCTTCACCTGATGCCGGAGGTGTACCTGAGCAGCGGACCCGGAATCGGCATCTGGGTGATGATGGGCTTCCTCCTGCAGATCGTGCTTGAATTTTTTTCGGAAGGGATTGAACACGGACACGTGCATATTCATTCGCACAAGGACCACGGTCGTTTTCCGTTGACCATGATGATCAGCCTTTCCCTCCACAGTTTTCTGGAGGGAATGCCGCTGGGCGGAATAGGTCACACCGCTGATCACCACGGTCATACACACGGCTTGCTCTACGGCATCGTTTTACACCACGTACCGGTTGCCTTCGCCTTGACCAGCATGCTGGTTGGTTCGGGTATCACCCGTGCCAAGACCTGGTTTTTCCTGCTCATTTTCGCTGCCATGGCCCCACTGGGAGCGCTATTGTCCGACCGCCTGCACAACCAAACGCTGGGGACGCTGTCCGATATTTACCCCGCCCTGATGGCTGTCGTCATTGGGATCTTCCTCCACATCAGCACCACCATCCTTTTCGAATCAAGCAGCGACCACCGTTTCCACATGAAGAAAATGCTGGCCATCCTGGCCGGTGGATTCATCGGCTGGCTGGCTTTCAGCAGCTAATACTTCATCTGTAATCACCAACTATTCAATCTGTTCCGTTTCTAAATCGGCCCTATTTCCCTTTCCGGTTTGGTGCTAACTGGTTTTTGTTATTTTTAATGCGAACAACGAAACACCTGAACACCATGAAGAAACTTCTCCTGCTGACTGCTTTGGCTCTTTCCGGCTTTGGCGTATTTGCACAGACCGCCGGCGGCCCTGACCTTTACGGATACGTCTGGCGCGACAGCAACGACCCCACCAGTCCCCCTGTTTACAATTGGATTGACGTTGCCGGGCAGCCCGAAACCGTCACCATCACAGGCCTGGCCGATGACAACATTACCGGTCCCTACCTGCTGCCTGCCCCGTTCCAGTATTACTGGTACACCGTCGACCGTTTCTGGGTCGGATCGAACGGGTACATCTCATTCCAGCCTGCTCAGATCTCACATCCTTTCCCCATCATCCCGACGCCCAACACGCTGAACAACTTCCTGGCCGGGATGATGACCGACCTGAACTTCAGTGGAGCAGGCAATCCTGCCAATTGCTACTACTGGACAAGTCCCGCTCAGGATTCGGTTGTCATCACCTACGACAGTGTACCTTTCTGGACAAACGTCGGACCACAATGGACAGGAGACAACACATTCCAGATCATCCTGAACTACAACGATAGCAGCATCACATACCAGTACAAGACCCAGACCGGAGCAAGCGCGAGCACCACAAGCTTCGTAACCGTGGGTATTGAGAACAACTCCGGAACCGACGGCCTGATGGTCCTTCAGAACCTCTATCCTCCCTCACAGTATTGTATCCGTTTCACCCCACCTACATCCACCACTTTACAGATCAACGATGCGTCCACCGTTTACAATGACAACGACATTACAGGCGCGCGGTTCATCTCCAAAAACCCGACCGGTGCGTTTCTTCTGAATACACAGGTGAAGAACTCCGGAAACACCACGCTTAATCCCTTCTCGGTGACCGGAATCGTACGTGCTTCGAATAACTCCATCCAGGTATCCAATACCGTAACGACCAACACCCTGCTGCCCTCGCAAACCCAGGATATCGCGTATGTCAACCCGTTCGTTCCTGTCAATTCCGGAACATTCCGTTTCATCAACACCACCACCCTGCCCGGTGATGCGACTCCCAGTAACGATGGCCTCACCATGGAACTTCAGGTGGTGGATACCACGCTAGTCACCATCGAACTTGGGTACGACAACGGTGTTGCGGCTGCAGGCGGAATCAGCTGGAACGGAGGTGACGGAGGTTGTGCAAACTACTTCATTCCTCCCTTCTACCCATGCGATATCACCAAGGTGTCGGCATACATCGTAGCCGATCCGAACGTGGTTGGATACTACATGAAAGTCTATGACGACGACGGACTCAATGCATCCGCCGGTACCCTGCTCGACTCCGTGTTCATCCCCGGAGGCACTTTCAATACGAATGCTTTCACTCAAACCACCCTCACTCAACCCTTGCGCATTGACAGCGGCGGTTATTATGTGGCCTGGGCGATGGCCGGAGACGGTGTCGCCCTCGGTCAGAACGCAGTGGCTCCTTATTCCAACCGCACATTCGAAATCCTGAGCGGTGTCATGGCGGACTACCGCTACCGTGAGATCGAGGACCTGATGATCCGCTCCTACATCTCCCGTGTAGGCGTCGGCATCGAGGAGAACGAAGCCGAAGGGGCCTTTGGACAGTTCTTCCCGAACCCGGCTACAGACCGCACCAGCATCCTTATCGACGCGACCCGTATCACCCAGTCATCGATTCCGGTGCGTATCGTTGACCTGCAGGGTAAACTGGTCAGCAACAAGATCATGCCGGTTCAAAACAACATGCTTGAACTCTCGTTGAGCGGACTGGCAGCCGGACAGTACGCCGTGATCTTCAATGTCGGCGACCGCGAAATCGCCCGTAAGATTTCTATTGTGCGTTAATCCACAACGACGATTTCAAAGGAAGCCGCCACCGCAATGGCGGCTTCCTTTTTTTGGCAAAGGCACATCGAACCCATTACCGCTATTTTTGGAAAATGGAACACATCCAGGGCAAGACCAGAACCGACAAATACCTTTGGGCAGTGCGTCTTTTCAAGACACGCGCACTGGCTGCCGAGGCTTGCGAAAAGGGACGCATCCGGGTTTTGGATGTCACGGTGAAGGCCAGCCGAAATGTCAAGCCGGGCGAGGTGATCGTCATCCACCGGGGTCCCTGGCATCAGCACATCAGGGTGATCGCCCTATCCGAGAGGCGTATGTCCGCGGCACTGGTCAACGGCTATTATGAGGACATCACTCCCGCCGATGAACTGGAACGGTTCCGGCTGCATCAGGCCACGTTGGCGGCTTTTCAGTTGAAACGTGGAAGTGGCAGGCCTACCAAGCGCGACAGAAGACAAATGGATGATTTTCTGGGCGACTGGTGATGCAGGTCCAATCGTTGCCATCTGTCAGTATTCTGCTGCCGTTCCACCGGGAAGGCTTCTGGCTTGAGGAGGCGATCAACAGTATTCTTGTACAGACCTGCAGCGACTGGGAACTGATCCTCATTGCCAATTGTCCGGATCGGATCACGCTCGATTTGGCAAAGCAACTTTCATCACGGGATGA
>JAULUX010000051.1:0-3122 GCA_032111385.1 Bacteroidia bacterium | reverse complement strand
TTGCAAGGTCATAGACAAGCTCTCTAAAAACAGTATAAATAAAAAAACGGGCTCCGAAAATTTTTCGAAACCCGTTTCAAGAGGTTGGTTTTGACCGCTGATTATTTCAGTGAGTCGATCAATTTCTGATTGAGGTTGACATAGTGGTCGTCACCGTCTTCTTTTGCAAGCGCCATGGATTTAGTGGCGGTTTCAACGGCCTCCTTTTTCATGCCGAGCTTGGCCTGGCAGTTGGCCTTCTGATGGATGGTCCAGTAAGCACTTGGATTGTTACCGATGGCCTTGTCAAACCACTCCAGTGCAAGTTTCAGGTCTTTTCCATTTTCGAGGTAGTAGTTTGCAGCAGCCGAATACGGACGGTTATCGTTGATCACCATTCGCTGAATGTCCTTCATGATTCGGGCATCGATTTCTGTCTGGATCGGAAGCTGAACCAAGGTTCTGTCCCACATCAACTGCAGCATGCATGAAGTGGATTTCATGTCGGCGAATTGGATTGTAAAGGTTTCAACCGCAGAACTGAGCGCGATCGGCTTGACTTCCACGCGTGCAGCATCGTCCTCCTGCTTATAGCTTTCGGGGCCGGTGGTAGTGGTACTCTTGCTGATGATGATCGTCCAGCTATCCTTGCCGGGTATCGTCAAGAGACCATACTTTCCTGGCACCAGACGTGAACCACCGACCTGCACTGTATCGCCGAAGGTGATCGTAGTCGCAGAATTGGCTCCGGTGCGCCATACTTTACCAAAGGGCACGATATCACCGAAAATCACACGGGATTTCACACTCGGACGCGAATAGGACACTTCGATGTTGGAAAGCGCGAAATCCTGCTTGATGGTTTGAGAAGGCGATGGTGCAGGCACCTTCAGGCTTTGAGCAGAGGATGAACCCGCAAGTGAAGCACAAAGCAGGGTTAAAATGAGGCTTTTTTTCATGGTTTTGAGGAATTAGATTGTTAGAACACCGACCAAAACCCATTGTTCAGGCCGAGGGCACAAAAATCCTCTTTTTTTCAAGACGAAGGATAGTTTATAAAGGCCTTCAATTCGCGGAAAACCTAAATTCGCTGACCATGACCCTGAAGAGATCTCCCTTCAACCTGGCCGTTCTTGCAGCAGGACTGGGCTTTTTTATTGACGCCTTCGACCTGTTTCTCTTCAATATCTACAGGATCCCGAGTTTGAAAGAACTGGGATTGGACGGCCAGGAACTGACCCGTACAGGTGAGCAATTGCTGGCCATCCAGATGGCCGGCATGATCACGGGAGGAATTTTAACTGGGATCATCGGGGACAAGAAGGGGCGGGTCGCAGTCCTTTTCGGATCCATTCTACTCTATTCGCTCTGTAACATCTTCAATGCCTTCGTTCAGGATGTGGAATCCTATGCCGTGATCCGGTTCCTGGCTGGAGTTGGACTTGCCGGAGAGCTGGGAGCGGGAATTGCGCTGGTCAGTGAAAGTATGACCATCGAACACCGGGGGTATGGAACGATACTCGTCGCCACACTTGGAGCCGCAGGTGCCGTAAGTGCCGGATTGATTGGAAATGTCGTTCCCTGGCGGACTGCTTTTTTCATTGCCGGTTGTGCCGGATTGCTGCTTTTGCTACTCCGGGTAAAATCGATGGAATCCGCAATGTTCAAACAGAAAGTGCTGGAACCGGATGAAAAGCGTGGTTCTTTCCGTCTTCTGTTTTCCAATCGCACTCGAACCCTCACTTACCTTGCCTGTATTTTGACCGGAGTCCCGATCTGGTACAGCGTGGGGCTGCTGATCACACTTTCACCGGAAATCGCCCGATTGAAAAACATAGCCGGGCTTGAATTGGGTACCTGTTTCATCCTTTTTCAGACGGGTATCATGCTTGGTGACCTTTCCAGCGGGATTTTAAGTCAATTGCTGAAATCGAGAAAAAAGGTCCTCATCGGATACATGGGTTTCGCCTTGGTGGCAACACTGGTTCATTTTGGTTTGATCTATTCAGCAATGGGCCTCAACCTGTCATCGCTTTTGATGGGCATCGGCTGCGGCTACCTCTCTGTATTCGTGACTTCAACCGCCGAGCATTTTGGAACAAACATGAGGGTGCTTGTCACATCTACTGTGACCAATTTCATGCGTGGGGCAGTAACCATTTTAATACCCTTCCACATCTGGATTGAATCCCAATTCGATACCGGACTTGTGGAAAGTCTGGCCATCACCGGAATACTGGTCTGGGTTGCTGCTTTGATTTCAGTCATTTACCTTCCTGAAACCTACGGCAAAAACCTCGACTACGTTGAACGCTAAACCTGCTTTTCCGGAAGAGTTTCTTCAGCGGATGAAACGGCATCTCGGTGATGAATTTGAAGATTTCATCACCGCCTTAACGAGTCCTGCCCCAACCTCGATCCGACTTCATCCTCGTAAAGGAAGCTCGTTCTTTTCCAATGATTCATTGGAAAACGTCCCCTGGTGTGAACATGGCAGGTATTTATCCGAGCGTCCTTCATTCACTTTCGACCCGCTTTTTCATGCAGGCTGCTATTATGTGCAGGAGGCAGGATCGATGCTCATCGACCCTATGGTGAGACAAGCATTGAATGGTATTGACGATCCGCTTGTATTGGATCTCTGCGCTGCACCCGGCGGAAAATCCACGCACATCCTATCCATCCTCGATGGCCGTGGCACACTGGTTTGCAACGAGGTGAATTCATCCCGAAACCGCATCCTTCAGCAGAACATATCCAAATGGGGTTACGCCAACACTGTGGTATTACAAAACGAGCCCCTGGAAATCATGAAATCCGGTTTGCTATTCGATGTGATACTTGCGGATGTTCCCTGTAGCGGCGAGGGTCTGTTTCGAAAGGATCCGGATGCATGCAAGGAATGGAGCCCGGATTCACCGGAGGCCTGTGCAAGGCGACAGAAAAAAATACTGGAGGATATTCTTCCCGCCTTAAAGCCGGGAGGCTTTCTACTCTACTCCACCTGTACGTATTCACCGGCTGAAAACGATGAGCAAATTGAAAATCTGATTGATCGGCACGGTTTCGAACTGGTTGCACTTGAAGTTCCAGAGGGTATCCGGCGAACGCGTAGTGGATGGCAGGCCTTTCCACACCTGGTG
>JAULUX010000050.1:0-1776 GCA_032111385.1 Bacteroidia bacterium | reverse complement strand
AAGTCAGGTAGAATCCGATCACTATTCCGGTGAACGTCAGCAGCAGGTATGCGTTGAAGGCGCTGACTTTGCTGATCAGCCGCCCGACAATGACCTTTTCCGGTTTATTGGCCCGATCGATCGATTCGTCTTCAATGTCATTGATTACGTATCCACCTGCCGTTATAAGCAGGCACGAGATCACCAGCAAGGCGAATTCAGTATGGGTGAGCAGGAGTCCTTGTTCGTTTGCATCCAGGATTGGTTCCGCCATGGCGTAGCGGATCAGGTATTGAAGTAGTCCAAGCAATACGATGTTGGGCCACCGGATCAGTTTCAGGAAAGTCATGTTTTTTCGGGCTTATAAAAGGTTTCAGGACCACTCTCCGCGAAGGGTGAGCACCTGTTCGATCACATCCCTGACGCAACCTTCTCCTCCTTTTAATGGGGAGACGTACTGGCAGATGGATTTGATCTGGTGAACTGCATCGGCAGGGCATGTTCGAACCGCACAGATCTTCATCACCTCAAGGTCGGGCATGTCATCCCCCATATACAGGATTTGCGTCGGTCGTGTGCGGGTGCGAAGCATCAGGTTCTCCAGCTGGGCGAGCTTGTTTTCTACTCCGGTGTAAACGTGCTCGATTCCGAGGTTCCTGAGCCTTGCAGCCGAACCGTCCTGCTTGCTTCCACTGATGATGAAGATGTCATAGTTGCGCTGTGCGGCCAGGCGAAGTGCGTAGCCGTCTTTGATGTTCATCCTTCGGAGCATCGAGCCATCGGCCTGCACCATCAGGCTTCCGTCAGTCAATACTCCGTCGATATCGAATACGAAACAGCTTACTTCCCGGAGGAGTTCCTTGAAGTTGTTTTCCATGGTTTCTGAGGTTGTGTGTAATGGTTCAGTAAGATTCGAACAAACGGTTCAGGCATTGTACATAGGCTTTGCCCCGGTTCATGATGTTTGTGCTGTCAGCTTTTTTTAAGTTCCTGCTGTATTCGGGTAAAGTGCGGTTGGCATCCGTTAAAAGTACAAACTGAGTTTGTTTTTCTTTCCATCCGATGCCTGCTTCATAATTCAAGTAGGCGGGTTTGTGGTAGGTGGTATCCAACAGATTGTGGGAGAATGGGAGGTTTTTCGCTTTGATGCCAAGTAGCTGAAGTACAGTTCCCGGTAGGTCGTGCTGGCCTCCTGTTTTTAGTACGGCTTTTCCTCTTAAGGTTGTGGGTAATGCAGGTCCTGTGAACAGCATAGGAATGCGATGCGTGTTCGGGTCATAGTATGACCTGCGCTTGGGCAGAATATGTCCGTGGTCGGCGACAAGGACGAACAAGGTGTTTTCAAACCATTGACTCGTCTTTGCTTTCTGAAAAAACTCCCGTAGGCACCGGTCGGTGTACCGGGCAGCATTTCGGAATCGATCGGGTTCGTTTCCGAGGGTTGATGAATTTACGCCGGGCACGTCGAAGGGTTCATGCGTACTGAGGGTGAGCAGCATGGCAAAAAATGGTGATGTCTGTTGATCGAGATCCGATAGCATACGTTGTAGAACGGGGCCGTCAGCAACCCCCCATTTCCCGGTGCGGAGTTGGGTTGAATGGTCTTCGATACCGGAGATGCGATCAAATCCCGCCTGCCTCAAGAATACGTTCATATTGGCAAATCCAAGTTCGCCTCCATAGTAGAACAAGCTGGTGTATCCCATCCTGCGCAGGATTTTGGGAAGCATGGGCAATCGCGACAGTTTGTCATTGAAGCGGACCATGCTTTTATTGGGAAGGGACGGTAAGCCGGAC
>JAULUX010000049.1:0-7532 GCA_032111385.1 Bacteroidia bacterium | reverse complement strand
TCCTCGTTCCCATAAGATTGAATAGAGAAATTACGCTTTGCCATTCCTGCTTCGAACCGCAAGGAGTCCGGAGCTGCCAGTGGCCAATCAAGCTCCATTTTGAAATTTAGACCGCCCTTGGTTTTCAATCCCCGAAGGGACTGGAACATACCCGTCGGCAGGGAACGGAAAAAACAATCAGCCGTATCGGTATTGAATGACAAGCCGGCCTTCAATCGGCTATTTTCACCCGGTACGAACGATGCTTGAAGCGCATAATTCAGTGGACCGAGGCGGAACACGCTACCGGAATCAAGGGCCAGAATATCAGGACCGGCGGTCCCTTTCAGAGTACAGGCCATCTCTCCCACCCGAACCTCCTCACGGGAGATCCGCCAATGATTGATCCAACCTCCGGACACCGCCATATGGGTTTCCACATGCATGATATCCCCTGAACGGGATGTAATAAACCCCAATTGGATCGAATCAAATGAAGCTTTCAACCTGTCGATCCGCGTCAGGAACGGTAAAGCATTCTCCCCTCCGCGGGTCTTTTTCAAACTCCCTTGAAATGACGTACCGCCTGCGGAGAATGCACCATCGGCTATCCAGACATTCACCCCATCACCCGAGGATGTAACCAAGCTGGCTTGAAGCCGTCCTTTTTCAAGATAAAGCTCCGGCACCACCAACTGCTCCTCCAGTTGGGCATCGCGATAACTGAGCACCAATCGATGCAAAACAACTTCCTTGTCCGACCATGAGGCAATTTCCTCGATGATTCCTTCCACCATCCGATCCCACCTACGGGATTTATCCGAAGCCTTTTCAGGGTTCGGATTCTGATTACCCGACCGCCGGAGGATTTTGGTGAAATTGTCTCCGGAATCCCCCCTGACAAGGCTGATCTGGCAAGTATCCATGCTGATGGCCTGCAAATCGACCCGTCCGATGAACAGACTTCGCAACCGTAAAGTAACCGATAGGTTCTGAATAGCCAGAAGGGTATCGCCGCTGTCGGGAACCAAAGAAACCCCTCCCAGGTGCACAATCCGAAACCCCTCCAGATCTTGGCGTTGGATGTGAAGCCGGCAACCGTATTTCTCCGCACATTTCTTCTGGATTCTCTCCACCATCCAATTGAACACCACGCCCTTCAATGCAACGGCCGTCAAAATGACCATGGCCACGGACAGGGTGATCAAAACGATCACATTTTTTCTGTTGAAGTGGACGGATGCCATGCGGGCGAAAATACAAAAGGAGTAATGAGCAGGCGATTAAGCCGGAAGAAGTTGAAAAAAAGGAAGACCGCCTTGATGGGGCGGCCTTCCTTGCATTTGATTAGTTCATTTACCTCAGATCTTCACCAGGTCGATCATGCCGTATCCCTGGTCACACAGGGCACCGATTCCGGATTGCCAGATGAACTTGTGCACCTCCGGGTGCGCATGTAAGGTAAAAGGAAGCAGATAACCGATCATGGTCGTGCCATCGGCGGAACGGTAATAGCGGGCGAATTTCTTCCCGGTTTCATTCAGCTTTTGGACATATTCGTGATCGGGTTGAACATCGAATTCCGCGAAATTATTGAGATCGCCCTCCGAATAGCCCGCACGCTCCATCCGGTCGAGGGTTTGCTCATAGAGAATATCGGAAAACTCCTGAGAGGTCGGATCAATGGTGACCTGGCTTTTTTCAGGGTCACGGTTGGGATCCACCAAAATCATGGGACTAATGCACAAGTACCGCATCTTGGTCGCAAATTCAGGATCAGGGATGATTTCGTGGCTTCGGGGCATGAGGTTCATTTTCCCGACTGCGAAATAGGGCATTTCGAAGATCTTCGAGGTGATCTGCTCAAGGTGATCCGCCTGGCGAGAGGACACCACCAGCGTCACTTTAGAGCTGAGGAAGCGCATGAATCCGTTCTGGATTTTTGAAGTCCCCTTCAAGCTGGAGAAGTTGTACTGTGTTCGGTCACCACCGACAGCGTCGATCAATTGATAAAGACTTTCTGCGATGAGGGACTGATGGTGCAGCGGAATGGTATTCGCCGACATTTGGTCCCGGAGAAATGAAATTTTAACGCGCATAGAAGTGATTTTGGTTAACTACTGTATCCGATGATTGTGCCAATCGAACCTCTGTTTTTTAATTGCCTGAAAACGAGTTTATTAAAATCCAAAGAGTCACAATACACCTATGTTTGGGGGCTATAAAGTTCCAAAAACGAAACAATAATTCCAAATACGGGAAAAAGGGATGTTCTGATGTATTCGTCCTTCAGCTTTTTTTGCTGGCTCTGTAAAGCACTTCTTTTTCGGCATTGGTGAGACTGTCAAAGCCGGACTTGTTGATTTTATCCAGAATTCTGTCCACAAGTTCCTGACTGGCAACCTGGTCACGGCGAAAGATCTCGTCATCGGAAAGAGACTTCCTGCTAACGACCTTCATGCGTCTTCTGCCTTTGGTGTTGCTTCCTTTTCTTTCAAAAAACGATAGCCAGGAGGTCAGGTCACGGCCTTTTTGCAATGCGCGGACGATGAAGAATCCGGCCAAAGCTCCGCCAAGGTGAGCGATATGACCGCCGGCATTGCCCATCGGTATGGAAATGAAATAAAGGACCACCGAAAATGCCGCGACAAACTTGAGTCGCACCGGACCGATCAACAACAGATGAACCGTATACTCGGGAAGCAGGGTGGCGATACCGACCATCACCGCGATCACTCCTGCGGAAGCGCCCAACAAATGAGCACCGGAAGATGCGCCATCGAATGCAGGAAACAGTTGATAGGCCAATAAATAAAGTGATGCTCCTGAAAGCCCACCCATCAGATACACCCCGGTCAACTTCCGGTTTCCGAGGTACTCACAGAACAATCTTCCGGTCCAAAACAGCACCAGCATATTGAAAAGGATATGCAGCAGATCGGTATGGAGAAACATATAGGTCAGCAAAGACCAGGGTTGCAGAACAATGGAAAATGGATCGGCAGGAAGACTTAGCTGACGAACCAAAAAGGTGTAGAGGAAGTCTCCCCCGCCCGATAAAAACAGGACGGTGCGCATCAACATGAGCACCAGGAAAACGCCCACATTGACCGCCATCAGCCTGTAAAGGGCTTGAGCGTTGCCAAAAGAGAATTTGATGTCGTCGATCAATCTGCGCATGGTCACATATACGAATCGTTATCGTATGGGTTTCTCTGCCTTTTCCAGCTGCGAATAAGCAAGTAGCCGAAAAGCATCCCACCCAGGTGAGCGAAGTGGGCCACATTGTCGCCCGGACTGCTATCAACCCCGCTGTAAAGTTCGAACAGCCCATACAACATCACAAAGTACTTGGCCTTGATGGGGATGGCGAAATACAGGTAGATGATGGTGTTGGGAAAGAGCATTCCGAATGCAAGCAAAACACCAAATACAGCACCCGATGCACCAACCGTAGGAATATCCATTTTGTTGTCGACCAGCAATTGGGCGATGCGAACGGCTTCATCGGTCAAGGGGGGACTTGACGGTTCATTCGACCAAGAGTAGATCATGTTGTTCAGCTCAGGGGAATTTTGTCGATAATGAGGGTAGTATTCCGAAAGCAATGCTTGGAAATAATCCGGACTGGGATCCAATGCAAATTGGTCCACCACGCCCTGCATCTGGGAAATATCGTACCAGGTCGCTAAAGTGTGAATCACCGCCGCCCCTACACCGGTCACCAAATAGAAAATGAAGAATCGCTTGCCCCCCCAAACATTTTCCAGCACATTCCCGAACATCCACAAGGCGAACATGTTCGAAAACAGATGCATGACACTACCGTGCATGAACAGGTGGGTGAACACCTGATGGGGTCGAAAGAGATCGCTCAGGGGAAAATGCAATCCCAGGTAACGGGTAAGATCTAGTCCAAACTTCTCATCAAAAACCACGGTGGCCAGATAAAAAATACCGTTGACGATCAGAAGATTTTTAACAACCGGTGGCAGAATCTGCCAGCGCATAGGTCGGAATTGCTGGTAGCTCATGCTTTAGTCATTTTCGGCAAAAAGGTTACCATTCTGGATAAATTGAATCAGCTGCTCCGTTCCTGCGGTTCGGAAGATCCGTTTGCCATTGAGTCCACTGACCGGATCCTCGCAATGCAGTAAATCGATGGCGAGTTGACGCAACTCCCTGGAAACATGCACCGGCCTTTTGCGCGAGACCAAAGCCCTGGCCGTGCTTCGGGCAATGCTTTCGTGAGCGGACAGATGCAGCCGGTCGCGGTTCTCACGATATTGCTCCAAAAGGTATTGTAGGGTGCTTTGCACTTCACCGGGTTCGACTCCTAACGGAATTCCTTGCGCAACCACGGTCTGGTTACCGAAATCAACGAGGTCGAAACCCAGGCTTCGCAGGTCTCCATCGATTTCACGGGCCAACAGGTAATCGTTGGGATTGAGGCGGATCTGTTCGGGGAAAAGTTGCTGCTGGGATGACACGGGCTGGCTCACCAATGCATTGAGGTTCCTTTCGTAAAGGATCCGTTCCCTGGCTCCCTGAATACTGAACACGGCAAGCCCTTGGGTATGCACAGCGACAACCGTATCTCCACCGATCTGTGAAAAACGGAAATCATCCATTTCCTCAAAAATGGACAACCATTGCATGAGTGGAGACAAGGGCTTTGCAGTCTCCTGGAAGACCGGATCCGTTCGTAGAGGCTTGTGGTTTTCGAGCCAGGCGGCCACTTCCTCCCTTGTGGGATTCATGCGCTCTTGAGGCATGGTTATCCCGCGTGACGATGCCAGATCACCTGTATTCCGGAAAGGATTGTAGTTGGGATTGATACTGATGGTAGGTTGAACCGGAGGCTGATTCAATTTCGACAATGGCACATCAAAAGAAGGCTCCCGCTCGAAATCGAGCATCGGTGCGACGCTGTGGACGCCCAAAGCACGTTTGACAGCCGCACGGAGGATGGCATAGACATCCTTTTCATGCCGGAACTTGATCTCCGTCTTGGTGGGATGGATGTTGACATCGATCTCAGCGGGATCAACAGTGAGCTTCAACCAATAGGATGCGTAGGAGTCCCTGGGGATGAGCGAATCGAAAGCGGCTGTAACGGCATGATGCAGGTAGGAGTCCCTGATGAAACGATCATTTACGAAAAAGTACTGCTCTCCCCTGTTCTTGCGGGCGGCCTCCGGCTTACCCACATACCCCTCCAGCCTTACGATGGTAGTGTCTTCCTCGACAGGAACAAGGCGCTCGTTATAGGTTTTACCGAAGATTGCGGCAATCCGCTGCCGATAGTTACCCGGACGCAGATCAAAAACCTGCTCACCGTTGTGGTGAAGGCTGAACTGCACGGTGGGATTGGCAAGAGCCACCCGGATGAACTCTTCCTGAACATGGCGGAATTCGACAGGGTTGGATTTAAGGAAATTCCGCCTGGCAGGTACATTGTAAAACAGATTCTTGACGGAGATGGATGTGCCCGGCTGGACAGCAGCCGTTCCATGCTGTCTGAGGTCGCCGCCCTCGATCTCGACCCGGTAGCCCACTTCGAATTCGCGTTGTCGGGTTTTGAGTTCC
The DNA here is from genome assembly GCA_032111385.1 of Bacteroidia bacterium. GTDB lineage: Bacteria > Bacteroidota > Bacteroidia > AKYH767-A > OLB10 > JAJTFW01. Next base: position 1,964 of record JAULUX010000049.1, on the reverse strand, counting down.
ACCTGAGCCACCGAGGCGATCGATGCGAGTGCTTCTCCCCGGAAACCCATGGTTCGCAGACTGAACAGGTCATCGATCTGGCGCAGCTTTGACGTGGCATGACGCTCGAAGCAAAGCCGGGCGTCGGTATCGCTCATTCCGCAACCGTCATCAATGACCTGAATCAAGGTTTTTCCGGCATCAATAAGGATCAACCCCACCGATTGTGCTCCGGAATCCACGGCGTTTTCGAGGAGCTCCTTGACCGCTGATGCCGGACGCTGGATGACCTCACCGGCGGCAATCTGGTTAGCAACGGTGTCGGATAATAATCGAATGATATCAGCCATAGAGGGACCGCAAAGGTAATACTCCTCGCGGGAGAAGCCGTTTTGGTATTCCTTGCACAGCCCTTTCATTGAATCATGGAAAATCGCCTGGCCAAGTCTAAAAAGCCGGGTCCAACTTCATTCGTGATTTGAATCGGTGCCGAACACCATTACAAAATACTGGCAATCAATTATAAAATCAAGAAGGATAGGCTACCCTAACGTGGTAGACACTGGAAAGCATCTTCTTGAAGATCTTTTTGATGGAGGTAATGTCCTTGTAGGTAATGTCACAATTCTCGAATTGCCCCTCTTCCACCTGATGCTGAATGATGTGCTCCACCAGCCGGTCGAGGGATTCTGTGTCGTGGACTGGAAGACTCCGTGCGGCAGCCTCGACCGAATCGGCCATCATCAGCACAGCGGTCTCTTTTGAAAAAGGCTTGGGTCCGGTGTACTGGAAATCCTCTTCGTTGGGTATCTGATCCGGAAAATCCTTGATGAAACTGTTGTAAAAATATTCCACCCGCATAGTACCGTGGTGGGTCCGGATGAAATCGATCAGCACATCGGGCAGTTTGTGCTTTTTGGCCTTTTCGATGCCCCGAATGACATGACTGATGATGATGGATGAACTTTCATCGAACGAGAGTTCATCGTGTGGATTTACCTGAGTGCTTTGGTTCTCGATGAAGTACATCGGCATATCGGCCTTGCCGATATCGTGGTAGAGGGCACCGGCACGCATAAGCAGAGAATTGCCTCCGATCTTGAAAATGGCGGCTTCAGCCAGATTCGCCACCTGCAGTGAGTGCTGGAATGTTCCGGGTGCCTTAAGGCTGAGTTCCCTGAGCAGATCAGAATTAAAATCGGTGAGTTCCATCAGGGAAAAGTCCGAGGTGACACCGAAAAGCTTTTCGATAAAGAAAATCAAAGGATAGCTTAAGAGGGTGAGCAACCCGTTCACCCCCAACCATACTGCGACCTGCAATTCTTCGGTTCCCAGTCTTCCCTCATTCACCAACTCGAGGCCTGCATGGGATATGAGGTAGGTACCGACGATCAGACTGACTGCCAGGAACAGTTGCGAACGCTTGTTCATATTCACGATGCTGAAGATGGCCACCATTCCGGCCACGATCTGCATGTAAACGAATTCAAAACCCGTAGGAGCCACCGTACCCAGCATCAGCATGGTCAATACATGGGTGAACAAAGCCGTTCGCGTATCGAAGAATGCCCTGGTAACAAGAGGCAGGATACACAACGGCAGCATGTGCATGTTCACTTTGCTGCTGGCCAGCGAAAAGCTGTACACCAGGCAAGTGGAAACGATGAGTAGGATAAGCAGCGTGAGCCTGCGACTATCGAGAAGGATATCACGGCGAAGGATCCACAGGAATATCAACAGGATTCCCAAGGCTACTGCAACGACCACCAGGTAGCCGGCATACAGCGCCGGTCGGTATTGCTCGAGCCGTTCATCGCCCCGGTAACTTCGCCTGAGAGACTCCAGGATATCATAGGTGTTCTGGTCCACCACCTGTCCGCGACGAATCAGGATGCTGCCTTCGGGAATCTCCCCACTGACGAGACTGATCGCCTCGAGTTGCTCGCGAAGGGACTCGGCGGTCAAGGCTGCATCGGGTATCAGAT
>JAULUX010000048.1:0-6581 GCA_032111385.1 Bacteroidia bacterium | reverse complement strand
ATGGATCCGGTATGCCTTTCGGGAAAAACGTTTCCAGCATCAGGTTGACGGCTTTCTCGGCGGTAGCGAAATGGAAGAGGCCTTCCTGCCTGGAGGCGAATTCCAGCGTTTTGCGGATCTGATCCTGCGTTTTGGCTCCGAAGCCTTTGAGTTCAATGAGTCTGTTCTCGTTGCAGGCATACAGCAATTCGCCTGTCGACTCGATTTGCAGTTCTTTCCACAATGCACCGACTTTCTTAGGACCAAGTCCCTTGATTTTCAGCATGCGCTGGACGCCATCGGGCGTCTTTTTTCGCAGTTCCTCCAGGTCATCCAGGCTGCCATTTTGCAGGAGACCGGCTATCTTCTGTGCCATGCTTTGTCCAATGCCTTCCACAGCCTCGACTTGTGTATTGCTCATCGACGATAACTGCTCCTTCAACCGGTCGATCTGTAGGGCGGCGCGCTGATAGGAGCGGATCTTGAATGGATTTTCACCATGAAGCTCCATCAGTTTGGCTGTTTCCTCCAGCACCTCGGCGATGTCCGAATTTTCCATTTTTTGTTCAATCTGTTGCCGATAAAATTATCCATTCGGAAGCAATCGACTTGGCGGGCTTGCCTACCTTCGGGAAATACGGTTTTCCTTATTCAATGGGATGATTGTTCATTTGTATCATGAAAGGTTCACTGACATTAGGGTATATCAAAGGGATTCGGATCGCGATCCATTGGAGTTTTTTCATTTTACTGGCCTGGATCGCAGGTTCGAAGGCGATGGACGATGGTGCCTTGTCTGATATCTTGCTTGAAGTCGCTTTTGTATGCCTGATATTTTTGTGCGTCTTGTTGCATGAGCTCGGACATGCTTTGACTGCTGCAAAATATGGTGTTCGTACCCGTGACATCACACTGCTGCCGATCGGTGGGGTAGCCAATCTGGAAAAGATGCCGGAGAAGCCGTTGCAAGAGTTTTTTGTGGCCATTGCAGGACCAATGGTCAACGTGGTCATATTCCTGTTGTTGTTTCCCTTCATTCTCTACTCTAACGGATGGCCGGACGACCTCATGGGAATTGATTTGAGTCCCGAGTCGTTTTTACTTCAAGTTGCCAGTGTGAATGTGATGTTGGTGGTGTTTAATCTTATTCCTGCTTTCCCTATGGACGGAGGCCGTGTCCTTCGCTCTTTGCTGGCCATGCGAATGGGAAGGGTGAAAGCCACCCGTATTGCAGCACTCACCGGTCAGTTTTTTGCCGTGGGATTCGTGATCATCGGTTTTTTCGCCAACCCCATGTTGATTTTGATCGGGGTCTTTGTTTTCCTGGGTGCTCAGGGTGAATGGCGTGCAGTAGTGCAGGATGATGCCTTTCAGGATGTTCGCGTCGATCGATTGATGTCTGCACGATTCAAGATGCTTTCACCCACAGTTACGGTAAGGGAAGCCGCCGATGCCTTGTTGCAGGATTATGCTACTGATTTTCTGGTGATGGAGGACGGACTTGTTTCCGGAGTCATCACCCGCGACGAAATCATCAAAGCATTTACTGATGCGACCTCGGATCAACCGATCCGTAATTTCATGCGCATCGAAATTCCTCAGTTGACTTCGCTCGACACATTGTCACATGCCTGGTCGGTCATGCGGTCATCCAATCTGCCCTTGCTGCCAGTGATGGATAACGGAAAATTGGCAGGCATCCTTACGTCTGAAAACCTGGCGGAGTATTTCGCGCTCCAGTGGGCGGGACAAAAAGTGAAGTAGCTTTTTCAGTCGAATCGAACACCATATGGGCTGAAGGCCTTCACACCATTGCTACGTAAAGAGCGGTTGATGGATTGCAATGCGCTTGCAGGTGCCGGTAGTTCTTGACCGATCATCCTGAGTTTCGCTTCTGTGCTGAGGTCTTCCATCAGTTCTTCGAAAAATTCTTTTTTCTTGGGAAGACTGCTGATTCTGTATTCGGTGATTTTCGCCTTTTTGGCGGCAATGGCGATGGCAACATCCAGGCCACCCAGCGTGTCCACCAGGCCGATAGACAAAGCCGACTTACCGGTCCATACACGTCCCTGACCGATGCTGTCTACATACGCCTGGTCCATTTTCCTGCCTTGAGCGACCCGACTCGAAAAGACATTGTAAATACGGTCAACCTCGGCCTGAAGAATCATCTTCTCACTTTCATTCATGGGGCGGGTCATGGATCCGAAGTCGCCGAATGGCCCGGTCTTGTAAGTGTCTGTGGTGATTCCCAGTTTGTTCTTCATCATGTTCTCGATGTTGAACATGAGTCCGAATACGCCGATCGAACCGGTCAGCGTAGTCGGTTGCGCTACGATTTTGTCGGCGGCGCAACTGATATAGTATCCGCCTGATGCGGCCAGGTCGCCCATGGAAACGATGAATGGCTTGGCTTGACGGGCCAGAACCGTTTCGCGCCAGATTTCCTCTGATGCCAGCGCATCTCCACCGGGTGAATTCACCCGAAGAACGATGGCCTTCACTTTTTCATCCAAACGCGCTTCACGGATGGTTTCAGCCAGGTTGTCCGAGCCGATGCTCTCCTCATCCCCTTCACCGTCGGAGATCTCTCCAACTGCGTAGATGACCGCGATCTTGTCCTTGGCAAATGCCTTCCCTTTTTTATCGTTATCAGGAGCTTTTGTGTAGGAGGAGAGGGAAACGAACCGGGGTTCGTCGTCTTGTTTCAACCCCGCTTTTTTATTGAGCAGACCCAGGAACTGATCATAATACACCAGGGAATCGACAAGTCCGGTTTTCACTGCGTCTTTGGCTGTGCGGATGGTTAGGCTGTCAGCCAGTTCCTCCAGGCGATCCATGGGGACAGACCTGGATGCGCCGATCCGGAGGCGCAAGTGACTCCAGATCGGATCTATAAATCCGGCAATTTGCCTACGGTTCTCGTCACTCATTTTCTCCAGGATGAAAGGCTCCACAGCGCTCTTGTATTTGCCGTGTCGGATCACTTGCGGTTCAACCTCCAGCTTTTCGAGTGTTCCCTTGAAGAACATGAGTTGTGTAGCAAGTCCATTCATCATCATCGAGCCTTCCGGATTTAGAAATATACTGTCGGAGGCTGATGCCAGATAGTAGGAGCCCTGGGAATAGTTGTCGGCGAATGCGTAAATGAACTTCCCTGATTTCTTGAATTCAAGGAGGGCGTTCCGGATTTCTTCCGTACTGGCCAATCCCGCCTGCAGGAAGGGAATATCGAGGTAAATGCCTTTGATGTTATCGTCATTGGCAGCTTTGCGTATGCAGTCCAGGACATCGTCGAGGCCGGTATGGCTGGAAGGTCCCATGCTTCCCAGGTCAATGTCCGAGAAAGGATTGTCCGAGCTTCTTTCACGGATTTCTTCGTCCAGTCGAAGATGCAGGATGGTTTTTTCTTTGACAGCGACCTCATTATCGCCGAAGCTGGCAATGATGAGGGAGGTGATGCCGATGAAGAGGAAGAAAAGAAGAATGGTCCCCAGGATGAACCCCAGGGCCGCCGATAAAACATTTTTGAAGAAGGATTTCATGGAGGAATAATGAGGTTGAACAAAGATAGTTCTGGAAATCGAAGAACCCTGAAAAAGCAAAAGCCGTCTCGGTAGAGACGGCTTTGCAAAGACTTTGCTTTGGTAGCATCAACGCTTCACGAACCGGAGCGCGGAAGGTTTTTCTCCGTGAACCATCAGTATGTAAACCCCTTTTGCCAGCTGACTGATTTCAATATCAACAGATGTTTGTATCGATTGAACCTGAGCGGTTTCGATGAGTTTTCCGCTTAAGTCGCGGATCTCATAATGGCTGATGGATTGACCGGACAGGTTCTGCAAGCGGATCAAGCGATCTGCAGGATTGGGAGCAAGAATGAAATCAGAAGCCTTGGCGTTTTCAGACAATCCGGTGCAATTGAAGGTGATGACGTCGGTTATAGGAGAAATTGTGGCACAGGATCCATCGTTCACCTCCAGGGTATAGTCGCCAGCCTGAGTGACAAATAGGGAGTCAGCCGTTGCACCTTGGATGGGGGTTCCATTCAGGAGCCACTGGAAGCTCCAGTTGCCGCCGTTGAATGCATAAAGCATCACAGACGACCCAATGCAAAATGCAGTAGGTCCTCCAGGGGTGATGATCGCATCCGGCGATGTGCGGATTTCCTGGGGAATGCTGTTCAACGTACTCCAACAGGGAGGGTCGGTGGAAAGCACACGCAACCGGTAATCGGTTCCGTCGGTAAGACCATTGGGAATACTCACCGTAAGCGGGGTGGAGGTAGTTGATGCGATTGAACCCAACAAGAAGGGGAATCCGAACTCGCCGAAATCATCAGACAGCTCCAGCCTGAAGGTGTTTCCGCTGTTCCATGTTCCGTTGGCTACGATATTCAGCGTATAGTTGTTGTCTGTACAGAAAGTGGTGGCCGGTACAGTAAACGAAAGATCGCGGCTGCGCTGGAAGATGCTGGCAACACCTTCTCCCACACCAATGGCCTGGGTGCCGGATGTGAAATCGATGGCATACACCGGATCCTTATTGAAGTTGATTTCACGGCCCCAGGTCTGTCCTCCGTCAGCCGTGCGATAGGTTTCATTCAGTGTAGTGAACCATCCGTTGTTGTTGTCGCTAAACGCGATACAGTCAACCGGTCCGCTGGAAAGGGTTTGATAAAGAAGATTCCAGGTTTGGCCGCCATCGGTGGTTTGGTAAACTTCGCCGATACTCGTACCGATATAGCCGACGTTCGAATTCCTGAAATGCATGGATGTGGATTCGAAACTGCTACCGTTCCCTACAAGATTCCAGGTGGCTCCGGCATCGAATGAGGTGAGTAGGTAGGGCTGGTCAGTAGAGATGACAAGAGTGTCTGTCCCAAAACACTGGATTAGCCGGAAGTTGTAACCCGATCCGGAGAAACCTGTCGGCAGGTCTGTCCATGCATTGCCGTTTGGCGATGTGGCGAGTTTGGCGTCGTCCCCGCAAACGTACCAGTTTCCGGCGCTGTTTCTGTCGACGCCGTAAAGGCTTTCTCCGATGTTTGAAAAGATAAAATTCCAGGTGGTTCCTCCGTCGGTGGTTCTGACGATGGTGCCGTTGGTGCCAACCGCCAGTCCTGTTGTGGATGAGGAGAAGCGTATTCCACGGAGGTCTTCACCGCCCGCATTGCTGTTTTGGGCTACCCAGCCGGCTCCACCGTTGGTCGATTTGAGAATGGTACCACCGGCACCACACGTGTAAACAACCGTTGAATTGAATGCGTCGACCGCATACAGGGGAAGGTCGGCAATGCGTGTTCCGAGGTTATTCCAGCTGGTTCCGGTATTTGATGATTTGTAAAGCGCACCGCCCGATCCCGCTGCAAAAAACGTGGTCGATGATGCAGCATCAACAGCATGAACGTCAACCCAGCTGTCCGTGAAGTTCTGGTTCCAGGAAGTGCCGCCGTTGGTGGTATGGAAAACGTATCCATTCCTGCAGCCGGCTACACCATTGCTGGCGTTGCCGAAATCGATAGAAAGGAGGTCCGACCCCAATGTGCCACCCGGATTCGGTGTGGCCGAGAAACTGGTGCCCCCGTTTCCGGAGATGTGAATTTCAGAACTGGAAGCAATGAATATGTTCTGGTTTGTGGGCATGCTCGCATCAAAGAGGTCGTCGGTGGTGTTCATCGTGACGGCTGTCCACGTTTGACCGTAATTGACGGTTCTCATCACCATACCCCCTGTTCCGGAAAGTATTCCGTTTCCGGCAGGCCGCATGTCGATATCCAGAATCGCCCCCGGCAGGTTGCCGAGAAGTTCGCTCCACGTTTGTCCCCCATCCGATGTCCAGTACAACTTACCGATACCGTTACTGATGCCGACGAATGCGGTATCGGTGTTGAGGACTTTCAACGCATCGATGGTAAACCCCGGAAAGCGGTAGGTGAGGTCCCAGGATCTTCCCCCGTCGTTCGTAACGAGGATGTCCGGGCCCGAACAGAGTATGCCGTTGAGGGAGTCCGCAAAATCCAGCTCCAGCAGATTTTCAAAAGACCCTGAAAACAGAGGAGACCAGGAGGTTCCTCCGTTGGTGGTTCTGATCAAGGTGCCGTTTTCTCCGGCAGCCCATCCGTTGGAGGTTCCTGCGAAGACCAGCTTGTGGATCGTGTTTCCCTGAGGGCCGGGGTGAACCCATTTCCATTGACCAAAAGCCGGGCTATTGATCAGAAACAGGGTGAATAGGATCAGAAATCGATTTGACTTTCTCATAGTGGTGGTGGTTCGTAGCGCTTGTACGAAACAATAATAAGAAAGGTTCCCAGGGGGCTGCCCGAAAGTTGCGGCAGAATGCTAACAGTAGAATGTTACTGATCCGAAGACTGCTTTCGCTTGTTTAGCTCATCCCGGATCTTGGAGGCTTGCTCGTAATCCTCCTCGTCTATGGCTTTCATCAATACTTGCTTGAGCTCTTCGAGCCCCAAGGCAGAAAGGCCGCTCTCCTTTGCTACTGGCGGTAGTTTTTTCTCGGATTTTTTCCGGGGTTTGTCGCCTGCACCTTCTTCAGCAGGTTCGGCCTCGTCATTTTCCTCCAGGACCATTCCGGCGGAGGAA
>JAULUX010000047.1:0-2430 GCA_032111385.1 Bacteroidia bacterium | reverse complement strand
ATGACCGCCGCTCCGTAAAGCTTGGATACTTTTTCAAGCTGCTCCTGGTTGATGTCGCTGATATAAACTTGAGCGCCTTCTTTGGTGAGGTTTTTTACGAGGTTTTCTCCTACGTGTCCTACACCTTGCACCATCACCTTCTTGCCCTGCAGGCTATCGTTGCCCCAAGCGAATTTGGCAGAAGCTTTCATGCCCATGTACACGCCGTAGGCGGTGACGGGAGAGGGGTCGCCGCCGCCACCCATGGATTCAGGCAATCCCGTCACGTGTTTGGTCTCCATGGCCACGTATTCCATGTCGCGGGTGCTGGTGCCCACGTCTTCGGCAGTGATGTACTTGCCGTTGAGGTTGTTGACGAACCTTCCGAATTTGCGGAAGAGTGCTTCGCTTTTGTCCCGCTTGCTGTCGCCGATGATGACCGCCTTGCCGCCACCGAGGTTGAGCCCGGATATGGCGGCTTTGTAGGTCATTCCGCGCGATAAGCGCAACACGTCGTGCAGGGCTTCGCCTTCCGAGGCGTACGTCCAAAAACGGGTGCCTCCCAGGGAAGGTCCCAGAACGGTGTTGTGTATGGCGATGATGGCTTTGAGTCCGGTATCAGGGTCGTTGCAGAAAACGACTTGTTCATGAAGGCTGTTTGAAATCGATTCAAACACGTTGCTGTCCACAGCGGCCGCAGCCTTCTTTTCTTTCACTTCGATCATGAAATCTCGTGCTATGCTGAGGCGCAAAGGTAAGGACTTTGACCCGAAGTTGGAAACGGTCTGTGGGCTTTCCTCATCTCCTCTGTAAGGCGGGAATTGTCTACCTTTACGCCCTGATTATCAGAGGATAGGCCGGAACCTGTACCGTGCCCCGAAACCTCTGCCGGAGGGTGTGAGACCGCTGCTGAGCACGCATAAGTATTTCCTGAAGTACCGCTGGCATTTGCTGGGAGGTATCTTCTTTGTGACCATTTCAAACCTCTTTGGCATCTTCCCGGCTCAGCTCACCCGACATGCCCTCGACCTGGTGGCGAGCCAGATCGACTCCTATCGTCTGATCTCAGGATTCAAGGTAGCCGATACCGTCTATTCCCGGCTGATGGGAACGGTTTTCCTGTTCGGTGTACTGGTGCTGGCCATGGCCCTGCTGAAAGGGGTGTTCATGTTCCTGATGCGGCAGACCATCATTGTGATGTCGAGGCACATTGAGTTCGATATGAAGAATGCCGTGTACGCTCAATACCAGCGGTTGGGGATGGATTTCTATCAGCGGAACAGCACCGGCGACCTGATGAACCGCATCAGCGAGGATGTCGGCCGCGTGCGGATGTACGTCGGACCTGCCATCATGTATTCCATCAACATGCTGGTGATGTTCGTGCTGGTCATCTGGGCGATGTTCAGTGTCAATACTCACCTGGCGACGATGGTGTTGCTTCCTCTCCCGCTGATGTCGCTCCTGATCTATGTGGTGCACGAGCGGATCAACCGGAAAAGCGAGCAGGTGCAATCGAAATTGTCCGACCTCTCCACCTTCGTCCAGGAATCACTGTCGGGTATCCGGATCCTGAAAGCGTTTGCGCGCGAAGACCGGTTCGCCGGGGAATACCGCTCGCTTACTGCCGGCTATGCAGGGGTGTCGATGGACCTGGTACGCATCAATGCGCTGTTCATGCCGGCCATGGCCTGGCTGGTGGGACTCAGTACCATCCTCACGGTGTTTATCGGGGGCATGGAGGTGATGGCGGGTAATATCACGCTTGGCAATATCGCCGAGTTTGTGATCTATGTCAACATGCTCACCTGGCCGGTGGCCGCGCTGGGTTGGGTCATCAGCATCGTGCAAAGGGCTTCCGCTTCGCAGGAACGCATCAATCATTTCCTTGATGAGAAGCCGGTCATCGTTTCCGGTTCACACAAGCCGCTGTCCCTCCGCGGCGACATTCGTTTCAGTAAAGTTTCCCTGCGCTATTCCGACGACCGCGAATTCGCGCTCCGGGATATCGATTTTCATGTCCCTGCGGGAACTTCACTGGGCATCATCGGTCGTACCGGCTCCGGGAAAAGTTCTATCGTGAATTTGCTGATGCGCCTCAGCGACCCCACCGATGGCAGTATTGCTGTGGACGATGTCCTGTTACCGGAGTACGACCTCAAGGCTTTCCGTAGTCGCATCGGATATGTCCCTCAGGATGTTTTTTTGTTTTCAGATACCGTGGCGGCCAATATCTCCTTCGGTTGTCCGCATGCCGTTTCTCAGGAAGCGATCGAGGAAGCGGCCCGTCAGGCGGTCGTGCTCGACAATATCCTTGGTTTTCCGGACGGGTTCCGCACCGAAGTCGGCGAACGGGGCATTACGCTTTCGGGTGGGCAGAAGCAACGGATCTCCATCGCACGCGCCCTGGTGCGGAATCCGGATGTGTTGGTTTTCGACGATTGCCTTTCG
>JAULUX010000046.1:0-3111 GCA_032111385.1 Bacteroidia bacterium | reverse complement strand
CGCTTCTGATTGATTCGACACTATGTGATTCCATCGCGAAATCCAATCCGGCGTTGGCCGAGTATTGCCGGAATGCACGCTTGTTTTATTCCGCCAGGAACTGGTCGCCGGCCTGGTATGGCTCGGACTCCTGGCGTGAACACGCTGCATTTCTGATGCAGTTGGTTGGAACATCATCGCTGGAAGGGATAAGCGATACGTTTCCGGCTTTACTCGAAGTGCAGGACGATATGTCCCGATACACTGGAATAGGTGAATTCAATGCCCGGTTGGACGTCATGCTCACCTCCGCGTTTTTTTGGTATGCAGAAAAGGCATGGAATGGATTGCCGGAGAAAACCTCACGGGCGTTAGATTGGTTTCTGCCCAGGCTGCACAAGGATTCACGAACATGGCTCGATTCGGCATTGACACAACAACCGGATGCCGGTTTGTTGTCCAAGGCTGTTTTTATACAATATTATCGGTTACGCTCCGAAATTCAAGTTTATGACAGCTTGAGAAAAAGGGGAGGATGGCCGACGCTTAACCCCGTTAAATTGCCGTTGTACTATGGCGATACCGGTTCGGACGTCATTGCATTGAAGAAAAGCCTGTTTGCCCATGGCGATTTAGTCAAGTTGCCTGACGACGATAGTTTCGATTCTACCCTGACCGTCGCATTGATTCATTTTCAGCAGCGACACGGATTGAAGCCGGATGGGACATGCGGTAAAAATGTGGTGAAAGCACTTAATGTCTCAGTGGAAGATCGCATCACACAAATGCTTCTCAATCTGGAAAGGTGTAGGTGGATGCCGAATGCTCTACCCGATCGATTTCTGTTGGTGAATATCCCCGAGTTCACGCTTCACCTGATAGATGACCGTGTTGAAAAGGAGGTGATGCCGGTAGTAGTTGGAAAGGATGTGCACCAGACTGTCAGTTTCAGCGGGTCTATGCGAACGGTGGTATTTCATCCTTACTGGGTTGTTCCAAGCGGAATTCTCTACGATGAAATCATTCCTGCGGCCATCAGGTCCACCTCCTACATCAAAAGGAATAACATGGAGGTCGTGGGTGGTTCCGGAGGTAAAATCCCGTCATCTTCGGTCAACTGGAAAAATTACCGGAGGTCGGGTTTCCCTTATAAGGTCCAGCAACGTCCGGGCCCTGATAACCCGTTGGGTGAAGTCAAATTTCTTTTTCCGAACAACTACAGCATCTATTTGCACGATTCTCCAAGCAAGTCTCTCTTTGGTAAGGAGAAAAGGACATTCAGTCACGGGTGTATACGTGTTGGCGATGCCAGAAGGCTTACGGAATTTGTTCTTGCGGATGAAGGCTGGTCAGTGCAAGCGGTGGATTCGGCTTTTAAAACCCGAAAGGAACGGTGGGTGAAATTAAAGCGCGATCTCCCGGTGTATATCGTGTATTTCACTTCTTGGGTCGATCAGAAAGGAGTATTGCATTTTCGCGAAGACATTTACGGACGCGACGAAAGACTTCGGACGGAGTTGTTGAAATGAGGAGATCCTGAACCTCAGACTTCCGTGCTGGATGAGCTGATCCAGGTGATGATAAATGCCAGAATGAAAATCAAGATGAAAACGGCACCGATCAATCCGGCAGGTGCCAGGTACAAGAGGATGAAAAGATCAGGAACTCCGTGTGTGAAGAGTGATTTCAGAAACAAGAAAAGTGAACCGGTGATCAATCCCCATTCCATAGGGAGGAAAAGATAACGACGCAGTGAACGCATGGTCGCGAAAGTAGTTTCGCGAGTGATGGCGATTCAAGAATACGCAGGAAAGTAATGGACACCGAGGTGTTGACAACACACTACCCGGGTGATCAGACAAAAACCGGCGAGAAACGGAATCCCGCTCCGTCAAACAAGCCCTTGTCGCTGAGCTTTAGCTGCGGGATGACAAGCAATGCCATGAACGACAACGACATGAAGGGTGCTCGAAGCGAGGAGCCCATCTCCTTCGCCTTTCTGTCGATCTCAGCATAGGCGCGGCCGACGCTCTGTCCGTCCAGGTTACTCATCAATCCTGCCACCGGCAAACCAAGTGCCATGGAGTTCGAATCATCAACTGCACTTAATCCACCCTTGTTTTCCATCACCAGGTTGACAGCTTCGGCCAGGAACATGTCGTCGGTGCCGACAACGATGATGTTGTGGGAGTCGTGCGCAACACTGGAGGCAATGGCCCCTCTACGGATTCCGAAATTCCGGATGAAGGCGGTCGCCGGCGAGGCTTCATTGTACCGGTTGACAACGGCTATTTTCAGGATGTCTCGAGCGGGGTCGGGAAGGGCGAGTCCGTTTTCAATCAGTGCGGGTTGGATGCTTTCCGAAGTAACGAGCTGGCCGTCGTGTGCATCAATGACCCGGATATTGGTTCCCTCCGCTTTCAGCTGGAAGTCCGATGGCTTGATCTGGCGGTCGGCGAACCGGTTGATGATGGAATGTGTTTTATCGGGAATTGTGCATCGACCGTTTTCTGCCACACATTCGCCATCGATGAAGGTATTTTGTACTACAAAGTCGACCAGGTTGTTTACAACGATGAAGTCGGCCGGATCACCTTCCCTCAGCAGTCCGCTCCTGAGCGAATAATGCATGACGGGGTGGACACAGGCGGCCTCCAGAACATCGAACAGGTCGTAGCCGAGTGCGATGGAGCGTGCGACCAGGCGGTTGATATGCCCGAGCATCAGTTCGTCCGGATGCATATCGTCGCTGCAAAGCATGCACGATTTCGGATGAGTGCCCAATAAGGGATGAAGTGCATCGTAATTCCTGGCAGCCGATCCCTCCCTGATCAGGATCTTCATACCACAGGAGATCTTGTCCAGTGCCTCTTCAAGGGTGAAGCACTCGTGGTCGGTGGTGATGCCGTGCGAAGCGTAAAGTCGCGCTTCCTCACCACGCAAACCCGGTGCATGCCCGTCGATGGGTTTGCCGGAAAGACGCGCGACTTCCAGCTTGCGCATTACTTCCGGATCCTTGAATAGAACACCCGGATAGTTCATCATTTCGCTCAAATAAAAGATGTCGTCCCTGGCCATCAGCTCCTCGATGGCTTGGGAGTCGATTTCTGCTCCTGCAGTTTCGAATCCGGT
>JAULUX010000045.1:0-15619 GCA_032111385.1 Bacteroidia bacterium | reverse complement strand
TAGCCGGTCATTTGCAGCAAGATCCCAACCGAGCCTGTCCAGGCATTGATGAAGTTTCCGACGACGAGAATACGGACGCAGTCCGCTGCAGATGTGAATTCCGGTCCGAAGAAAGAAAGGATCCATTCCGGAAAGATGAAAAGGAAAAGTGAGATGGGAAGAGAGGTGTAAAAAAGCAACATGCCCGATCGTCGTACCGATGCCTTCAGTTTCCCCGACTCTTGTTTGCTGTGTTGTTCGGCAAAGCTGGGTGCCTGAATGGCATTGATGGCCATCAGGGTGATGGCAGCCATGGAGGCGATCTTGAAGGCGGAATCATAAAGTCCTACTTCGGCTTCCGTCCGGAATACACCGATGACCAGGTTGTCGACCCAGTTCATGATGAAGAAGATCGAACCGGTGATCATCATAGGCAGGGATTCGCCGATCAGCGTTCGCCAGTGGAGTGGGGTGCCCGTGTGGTGGACGGGTACATGATGGGGATTCTTGTGCCAGAAAAAAACATAACCTGCCAGGACTATTGCAGTACTGATGACATAAGCCGTGGCAGGACTGATCTCGTTCAGGCCAAAGTAAGCAGCGAGCAGGATCAAAGCGTTCAGTAAGGGGATTGCGGCCTTGAAAAGGGTGAAGCCGGTCATGTTTTTGATTCCCCGGAAAATACCTGCATGTACCGTAATGAGCACCAGCAGTGGTAAAGCGATACTGATGGTTTGAAGATGTACTTCCAGATTGGGTTTGCCGAATAAGGAAGTCGAAATGAAAGGTGCCGCCAGGAACAATGCTCCGCCAAGGGTCAATCCGCTTGCCAGCGTGATTCCGGTGACGGTTCGGTAGGCCCGGGTGACTCCTTCTAAATCACTTTGTGATTTCAATGCGGCAATCCGACGGGTGAGCCAGGTGTCCAGGCCCAGCAATGCCACGATGGAAAGCAATTGCATCACCGTCAGGCTGAGGGCGAAGCTGCCCAGACTACCTGCACCCTGAGTACGGGCTACCGTAAGGATGAAGAGATACTGCATCGCTACGGCCGAGGATTTCACCATCAAGGCGATGCCGCTCTTTTTTAAAAGAAACCGTCCTTCTTTGCCCGATTGGTTGGATTTCATAGGGTAACTGCAAAATTGATGGTTTTATCCATCAATGGATCCTCCAAACCGATTTGCTTCCAACAACACGTTATGAATAAGGGAAAGGAAGCCCGGATCCAATTCGGCACACGATTAGCGCAGCCGGTTTGATCAAAGTTCAGTAAAGGAAACCTGAGGCTATTCCACGATGAACCAGGGGTTGAGCAGGTCCTCGCGGTTGTATTGCATGCTGATGCGGTCGACGGTTCGACTAAGGGATTTTCCGGCACCCGATGCAACGGCATGCCCTGCAGCGGTATCCCATTCCATGGTGGGAGCGAAGCGTGGATAAACATCGGCAGTGCCTTCTGCAACTAAGCAGATCTTCAACGAGCTGCCTTTGGAGATCAACTCGACTTCCCTGTGTTCTTTTCTGAGTTGTTCGATGAATGCGGCTGTCTCATCACTCATATGCGATCGGCTCGCCACCACCCGGTAAGGTCTCTGGCCCTGGTCGATAGGAAGTTTTTTCCCTTGATTGATCAATTGATCCCAGGTGAGGGGTTGTTCTGTGAGGCGGTGCGAAGAATCCGAGTCGGTCTGGATTCGGTAGCTTCCCAGCGACTCCCCTCCAAAGTACAAAAGCCCCATCACGGGAGCGTAAACCACTCCGGCAACCGGCCGACCCGATTCAATCAACGCGATGTTGACGGTGAACTCTCCGTTCCTTTTGATGAATTCCTTGGTTCCATCCAGGGGATCGACGATCCAAAGTGTTTTCCATTCAGATCTTTCCTCGAAAGGAATGCTTCGGCCTTCTTCGCTCATCACGGGAAGGCCTGCAGGTGTAAGCAGCTCGGTGATCTTTTGGTTCGCTCGTTTATCGGCTTCGGTGAGGGGACTCCTGTCCTCTTTGAGCTCAACCGTGAACTCTCGTCCGTAAACATCGAGGATCTCTTCGCCTGCAACGAGGGCGGCGCGAACGGCCATGCAAAGCAACTCCGGGTGGTTCATAAGTAAAGTGTGTTCGGACCTAGACGATCATGCCGGCCCCGACAGTGTCATTTGTGTGTTCGTCGATGAGGATGATACTGCCCGTATGCCTGTTCTTGCGGTAGGAATCGAAGAAAAGTGGCGAGGTGGTCTTGACCGATACGCGGGCGATGTCGTTCATGTTGATCTCGTTCTGCGTTTCGTCGCGGTGCAGGGTGTTGATGTCCACCTTGTAGCGTATGTCACGTACTACACACCGGGCGTCTCTGGTCGTTTGACGGATCTTGTACTTGCCACCGGCCCGAAGCGCGTCTTCATGCATCCAGCAGAGCATGATGTCGAATTCCTGACTCACCTGTGGCATGTTGTTTTCACGTACAATCATGTCGCCCCGGCTGATGTCGAGTTCCCGGTCCAATGTCATGGTCACTGACATGGGAGCGAAGGCCTCATCGATCCGCTCACCGCCCAATTCTACGGTCTTGACGATGGCCTGACCTCCATGGGGCAGAACCTTCACCTTGTCGCCGGGTTTGAAAATGCCGCTGGCGATTCTTCCGGCATAGCCGCGGTAATCGTGGTGTTCGGTTTGCTGGGGACGGACAACATATTGAACGGGGAAACGGCAGTCGATGTGATTCTCGTCACTGCTGATGTGCAGGTTCTCCAGCAGATACATCAGGGTCGGACCCTGATACCAGCCCATGTTGTTCGATTTATCAACCACGTTGTCTCCTTTGAGGGCGCTGATGGGGACGAATTGGATGTCCTGGATGTCAAGCTTGGAGGAGAGGTGCCTGAATTGTTCCGACACCTTCTCGAAGGTATCCCGGCTATAATCCACCAGGTCCATCTTGTTGATGCAGATGATCAGATGCGGTATTTGCAGCAGGGATGCGATGAAGGAATGGCGGATGGTCTGCTCGACGATGCCCTTCCGCGCATCGACCAGGATCAGGGCTGCGTTCGCATTGGAAGCGCCCGTGACCATGTTGCGGGTGTACTGGATATGGCCGGGGGTATCGGCGATGATGAATTTCCGCTTCGGTGTGGAGAAATAACGGTAGGCCACATCGATGGTGATGCCTTGCTCCCGTTCGGCCTTCAATCCGTCCACCAGCAGGCTGAGGTCGACATGTTCGAACCCCCTCTGCTCGCTGGTTTTCCGTATGGCCTGCAACTGGTCTTCGAAGATCTGTTTCGAATCGTACAGAAGCCTGCCGATCAGCGTGCTTTTGCCGTCGTCCACGCTGCCTGCTGTGGTGAAGCGTAGCAGCTCCATGTTCATGTATCCTTCCTGGCTAAATGTGCTCATGCTGTGTTCGCTATTCGTCGGACTCGTTTGTGTTTCATTGATGGGATTATAATCAGAAGTAACCGGCTTTCTTGCGGTCTTCCATGGCCGTGTCGCTGCGTTTGTCGTCGGCCCGGGTTCCACGTTCGGTGGTGGTGGAGGTGGCTACTTCGTCGATGATTTCCGATAGGCTGGAAGCGGGTGAAATGACCGCTCCTGTACAGGTCATGTCTCCGATGGTGCGGAAACGCACAACCATCTCTTCGGGTTTTTCATCGTCTTTCAGGTTGAGATAAGGGGAATGGGCGAGTAGGTTTTCGCCGCGGCGGATGATGGATCGCTTGTGTGAGAAATAGAGGTTCGGGATATCGATGTTCTCGAGCGCGATGTACATCCAGACGTCCATTTCCGTCCAGTTGCTCAGCGGAAATACCCGGAAATGTTCACCTTGTTGTTTGGCTCCGTTCAGCAACATCCATAGTTCAGGGCGTTGGTTCTTCGGATCCCACTGCCCGAATTCGTCGCGGTGGGAAAAAAAACGTTCTTTTGCCCGGGCCTTCTCTTCGTCGCGCCGTGCTCCGCCAAGTGCGGCATCAGCCTTGAGTTCCTCCAGTGCATCCAGCAATGTCACGGTCTGGAGTACATTCCGGCTGGCGTGGACGCCCTTCTCTTCTTTGACGCGGCCCTGGTCGATCGAGTCCTGTACGTAGCGTACCAGCAATGTGGCTCCGGTTTTTTGTACCAGTTCGTCTCTGAAGACCAGTGTCTCGGGGAAGTTGTGTCCGGTATCGATATGCAGTAAGGGGAATGGTATGCGGGCGGGATGAAATGCCTTTCGGGCCAGATGGGTCAGGACAATGGAGTCTTTGCCGCCCGAGAAAAGCAGAACGGGTCGCTCGAATTGCGAGGCAGCTTCCCGGATGACGTAGATCGCCTCGGCTTCAAGCTCTCGCAGGTGGTTCAAATGGTAGAGGATCATATGGATGCGGTTCTGATGAGCGGAAGAACCGTGTCAAGGATCTTCTGTACGCATGTTTCGATGGTTAAACGATGTGTTTCCACTACCAACTCCGGTTTAAGGGGCGGTTCGTAGGGGGAGTGGATACCGGTGAAATCGGAAATTTTTCCCGCGCGTGCTTTGGCGTATAGGCCTTTTACATCCCGCTGCTCACAGACTTCGATAGGGCAGTCTACGAAGATTTCGACGAAACGGCTTTCCGGCAGCAAGTGGCGGACCTTTTCGCGGTCGGAGCGGTAGGGGGAGATGAAGGCAGTCAGTACGATGATGCCGGCGTCCAGAAACAGCCTGGAGACCTCACCGATGCGACGGATGTTTTCTTGTCTTCCCTCTTCGCTGAAATCCAGGTTACTGTTCAATCCATGGCGGATGTTGTCGCCGTCGAGAAGATAGGTTTTGAATCCGCGGTTGTACAACTCCTGTTCCATGTGGTCCGCCAGCGTGGATTTGCCCGAGCCGCTCAAACCCGTGAACCACAGCACAGCCGGTTGCTGGCCGAGCAGGCGCTCCCTGTCGGTGGAGCCGATCAGCGTGTGTTGCGGGAAGATGTTCGACATGTGGGTTTTGATGGAGAGGGTCAGGGGTCAGATGAGGTTGTACCAATAGCCAATGCCCAGGATCGTCATTGCAGCGAACAATAGGGTAGGGGCAAGTCCGAAACGGATGTAGTCGGCGAAACGGTAGCCGCCGGGACCGTATACCATCAGGTTGGTCTGGTATCCGAACGGAGTGACGAAATCGGCCGATGCCGCGATGGCGATGGTGAGGAAGTACGGGGTGTAATCCTCGACTCCCATTTGCATGCCCGTGGCCAGGGCGATGGGAAAAGTGATGGCCGCCGCGGCGACATTGGTGACGAACATGGTGAGGATGTTTGTCACAAAATACAATCCGACGATCACACCCAATGTGGGATGAAGGTGTCTGGTGGCTGTAATCACATTCTTGGCGAAGAGCTCGTCAAATCCGGAATTCGAGATGGATTTTCCGATGCCGATCGACAGTCCGAGTATCACCAGCAATTCCAGGTCGAGCGACTTCTTGACATCCTCGAGTGAAATCATCCCTGCGAGGGAGATCGCACCCGTGAGGATGAAGAGCGACACAAAAAGATTCATCACCTCGAATGCTTCCAGTGCGAGTGCCAATGCCAGTCCTCCAAGGACCCACTTCATCAGGTGTCGGTCGGCATGGTTGATCTCCCGTCTTTTCGAAACTATGAATAAGTCGCGGCTGCCCTCGGCGCGTTTCCTGAATTCCTTTCCGGCGACCAGCAACAACAAGTCGCCGTTCATGAGCTCGATGTCGCCGACTTTTCCGCTCAGTTTCTCCCCGTCGCGGTTCACGGCGATGATGGCTGCGTCGAATACCTGCCGGAAGTTGGTGGTGTTGACGGGTTTGTTGATCAGAGAGGAGTTGGGGGAGACGATGGCCTCGATCACATCCACTTTGCCGATGGCGGGATACTGCGAGAAGTCGGCTGGCACAAGGTCTTTGCGATTGTTGATCAGGTCGATGACCGTATCGGTCTCACCGGCGAAAAGCAGGATGTCTCCCGCTTGTATGATTTCACGCGGAGAGACGGGCGCAATGGTCCGATCGCCCCTGATCACCTCCACTACATACAATCCGCGGAGCTGGCGCAGCTTGTTGTCGTCGAGTGATTTTCCAACGTAGATCGAGCCCTCGGGAACTTTGGTTTCGATCAGGTATTCGCGGGCGTGCTCCTTGAAGTCTGCAAGGGCATCGGCCCGGTCCGGCAAAAGCCTGCTCGAGAAAAACGTGATGTAAAGAACGATGGCAAGCGCAATGGGCAAAGTGATGGGTGTAAAGGAAAACATCTCCAGGGCGGGCATCCCCGCACTGACCGCCATGCCACTCACCACCAGGTTGGTCGATGTACCGATCAGTGTGACGGTTCCTCCGATGATGGCCGCCATGGACAGGGGCATGAGCACTTTCGACGGGCTGATCTTTTTGCGCCGTGCCCAGTCGTACGTGTAAGGCATCATCAGTGCGACAAGCGGCGTGTTGTTCAGGAATCCCGAGAAAAAGGACACCATGCCCGACATGCGCAGCAGGAACCATTTGTAGGATAGGTTCGTGCGTAGAAAGCGGAAAATATAAACGTCAAGCGCAGCCGATCGTTTGATCAGGTCGCTCAGTAAAAGCAAAAGGAAGATGACCACGATCTGTTCGTTGGCAAAGCCGCTGATGGCCTCTTTCGGTGTGATGACACGCGCAGCCATCAGGACGGTTACGGCCAGAACAAAAACCAGGGCAGGCTTGATGATTTCCTTGTAAAGCAGGAAAATCATGGCTGCAATCACCAATGCGACAATAAGAATCTGGTTTTCGAACATCGATAGGACTCCGGAAATCCGTCCGCTCACTGCCCGGTCTTCAACCGGTCATTCACAGGTGGAACCGACCCACGAAGGTAGCGATTTATAGCCTTGTTCTTTCAGCAGTATGGCCAGTTTGCGGTTGTATGGTCTGTAAAAAGCATGCAACTCCTCGGCCAGTTCCGGACTTATTCCGGCATTCTCGTTTTTGCGGGCATTGATGAGGTAATACCATCGGCGAAGACTCTTTTTCAAACCGTGGTGCTTACGCCAGAAATGCTCCATCTGGTGGTTGACTTTCAAAAGCAGTTTGTGCATGGATTGGTTCTTGACGTAAACCGTTTTGTTTTCTACAGAATAGGAGCCTCCGTCTTCTGAAGGGGGTGAAACCCCCAGCCAATCCCAGAGGGAGTGCATCAGATCGCCTGGATTTTTTTGCAGATCGTCAAAGAAAACAATCCGGAGGTCGTCGCCGAACTGTTCAAACCAGGGCGGCAGGAAGTCGGCATAACATCCTTCCCTTACTCCGCGCGAGAAATAGTCATGTTCACCTTCCCTGGCCAGTTGGTCGAGCGACTTCCGCACAAAAGCCTGGATTTCTCCGGGAGCCTTCAGCATGGATTTGGAAACGATGTGGTGGTAGAACGATTGTAGTCGGTCCACCGGTTCACGCAGGATCATCAACACTTTCGGCCTCCCGCACACCTGCTGAAGAGCCAGGGCAATGGCCTCCTTGCCGTACAGGTAACTGGGACTGGCTTCCATTACATACCGCTCGTTGCGGCAATGGCGGAAATAGGACTGGTAATCTTCCAGCGGGGGCAATGGTTTCCCATCCCTCAAGGGCATGAAAAAACCGGTCTCTTTCACCTGTGAAGCACAGATCTCCGGGTGGCGCGACAGGTACACGAAAAGGGATGTGGTTCCGGCCTTGTGTACTCCGGCAATGATCAGGTTTGGAAACCCGGAAAGGTTGGACATACTTGAACTCCGTTTGGAAAGCAGTTGGCCGAAATTAGGCGAATAGGTTCTCAATGGATGGATAATCACCGGCAATCGTCTCTACCGAACAGATTTAGAGCACTATTGGATTTGAAGTCATACCATTTCCCCGATTTTCACGTTTGTATTCTTACCTTCGCTTTGAGAAAAGGTGTGTTCAAATGAAAAAATCGTCGGTTCGCCTATTTTTTATGCTTTTAACCGTTGCCGGGCTGATGAGTATTGTGGTGTCTTCCTGTAAGCACGAGGTGCCAACGCCTGCATTGCCATGTGATCCCGGTACTGTAGATTTTAGTAGAGATATCCTCCCACTTTTGAACTCGAGGTGTGGGATGTGCCACAGTCCAGACAATCCAGCCGATGGAGTTGTACTTACCTCCTACAATGCCGTGATGAACTCTGATGTTGTAGAAGCGGGTGATCCTGGTGAAAGTGATTTATGGGAAAGAATTACAGAAACCGACCCGGACAAAGTCATGCCAAAACCGCCTGCTTCACCACTGAGCCAGGATCAAAAGGATTTGATTCGCAAATGGATAGAGCAAGGGGCGCAGAATATTTCTTGTGATAACGGTTGCGATACCAGCGTGGTCACGTGGACTGCTACGATTCAGCCTTTGATCAATTCGCGGTGCGTTGGTTGTCATCAAGGTGCAAGCCCTGGTGGAGGAATCAACTTGAGCACCTATTCCGGAGTATCCTCGATAGCAGCCAATGGTAGTTTGATGGGAGCTGTCCAGCATCAGCCCTCATTCAGTCCTATGCCTAAAAATCAACCTCAAATGCCGGCTTGCGACATAGCCAAGCTTCGGATTTGGGTAGCTGGAGGCGCACTAAACAATTAATAAACAATCGTGTTGAAATCTTTACTGTTTAGTTTATTATCAAACTCAAGGCGTTTTTTTTCGCTTTTGACGATTTCCATGCTTTTCTTGATCTCGGGCTGTTACTACGATGTGGAGGAAGAATTGTATGCCGGCTGTAACTCCTCAGGTGCAACTTACACCAATACGGTGGTGCCAATGCTTCAATCGAATGGCTGCTTAGGATGTCATTCCGCTCCCGCTTCCGGTGGAGCAGGAATCATTCTTGACAATTACAATAGCCTTGTGAGTGTAGTTCAGGACAACAATAGATTCATTACCGGTGCCGATCGGATGCCTCCGGGTTCTTCCACAGGTGTTCTTACCGAGTGTGATATGAGTAAACTTCGCGCTTGGGTGAATGCAGGTGCACTCAACAATTAAACCATGCGAAAACTCCTCATTTTCCTAATCTTCGCAGTCCTTGCCGGTATTGGCATAGGCTATTATTTCTACAGCAAACCCGTTCCCAGCCTTGCCGATGAGCCGCCTGTAGCGGTACTCACGGCCGATGAACTTTGCAGCGATTACGCGGAAGATGAAACTGCAGCCAATACCACCTACCTCGATAAAGTGGTGGAAATAAGTGGTACCGTCAGCACCATCACACAAGATACTTCCGGCACCGTTCTTCTATTAGGAACCGAATCCGGATTCTACAGTGTCAGCTGCAAACTCGAACCGGGCATTGAGCCGTTGTCCGGTACTAAAGAGGGTAGCCAGGTGCGTTTGAAAGGCATGGTGAATGGCCTCAACCTGGTCGATGTGAACATGAACCGCTGCGTACCCATGCAATCCAATTGATCCGGGCACGATTCTTGAAATGCCCGCCGCTCTAACTCAAAACAGACTATGAAAACCATCCTCTGCCTCGCCTTCGTTGTCCTCGCCATCAGCGGACTCCAGGCACAAGACAAGTACATGACCCGCAACGCCAAGATCCGTTTTGTATCTGAGGCCCCCTTGGAAAAGATCGAGTCGATCAATTCACAAGGCGCCAGTGTGCTGGATACGAAGACCGGTCAGATCGAATTCTCTGTGCTGATGAAATCCTTCGAATTCGAAAAGGCCCTGATGGGTGAACACTTCCAGGAGAAGTATGTGGAGTCCGACAAATTCCCCAAATCGACTTTCAAGGGTACGGTGACCGACATCGCATCGGTTAATTTCGGTAAGGACGGTAGTTACCCCGTCATTTACAAGGGCAGTTTCACTTTGCATGGTGTCACCAAGGACGTTACCGGCAAGGGTTCCATGGACATCAAAGGCGGCAAGCTCATCGCAAAAAGTAATTTCAATCTGCCTATCGAAGAATACAAGATCGAGATCCCTTCAGTCGTGAAAGACAAGATCGCCAAAGAAGTCCAGGTAACCGTCGACGCGGCTTATGAAAAACTCGAGAAGAAATAAATTTTTCACACCGGCGATCCTCTTTTTGATCGCCGGTTTCTTTTTATTCTCCGGCAACCTCCGGGCCCAGGATGATCTGCTCAGCCTGCTGGGCGAAGAGGAAGAGAAAAAGGAGTATATCAAGAATGCATTCAAGTCGACCCGGGTCATCACCACCCAGTCGATGGAGTTCGTGGCACCAGGTGTCCTCGATTTTCGCATTCTGCACCGCTTCGGTCCGTATAGCTCCGGGGCAGATGAAGCCTGGGGGCTCGATATTGCCAACATCCGTCTGGGTCTCGACTATGGTATCACGGATCGCCTTACCGTAGGAATAGGCCGTAGTAATATCTACAATGAGCTCGACGGTTTTGTCAAGTACCGTCCGATCTGGCAAAGCAAGGGCAAGGGTGCCATGCCTTTTTCACTTGTGCTGATCTCAGGCATCACCCAGAAGAAAGCCATTGACCGTTCTCCTGCTAAGGAATACTACACTTCCCGCCTAACCTACTATCACCAGGCCATCATCGGACGGAAATTCGGAGAAGGGTTCACCTTGCAGCTGATGCCTACGTTGGTGCATCGGAATATCGTGGATTCGACCCGTTTCGACCACGATCTCGGTTTTATCGGCGTGGGAGGTCGAATCAAATTGTCAAGAAGCATAAACCTTACTTTTGAATACTACGAAAAGGTGTTTGGAGAGTGGAGTTCAACCAACACAATGCCCCTTTCCATCGGATTCGATATCGAGACGGGAGGACACGTTTTCCAGTTGCATTTCACCAACTCCCAGAACCTGAACGAGCGGAGCTACCTGACCGATACCCGAGGAAGTTGGGGTGATGGCGATATACACTTCGGCTTTAACATCTCTAGGGTTTTCACCTTGTCGAAGCCCAAGTCTTTCCGAAAGGAATAAGTCGACGATTGTTTTTTGAAGGAATTATCGTCGGGGGGCATTGCAAGAATGCCATGGCCAAACTGTTGGATGGAACATAGGGATTTGTAGTTAATTACAAGAGCCCTTTCAGCACTTCCAAAATACGTTCTGTCGATTTCCCGTCCCAGTAGGGTGGAACTTTTCCTTGTTTGAACCTGCCGCTTAAAATGTCCTCTACTTTTCTCATCACTATCGCCGGATCCGATTCAACCAGTTCGTTGGAACCGATGGTGATGGTGCTGGGCCTTTCAGTATTCGGACGCAAGGTGAGGCAGGGGATTTGACGGAAGGTGGATTCTTCCTGAAGTCCGCCACTGTCGCTGATGACAAAGGCGGAGTCGAGCAAAAGGCGCTGGAATGCGAAATAATCCAGAGGTGGTGTGCGATGCAATCCGTGGATTTGTTCGAATCGTTCCAGTAACCCGAACCGCTCGATGTTTTTCAGTGTGCGTGGATGTATCGGAAAAACGACGTTGATCTTTGCCGTTAGTGCTTCAAGCAGTTCAGCCAGTCGCTTCAGCCCTTCTTCCAGGTCGACCGTTGCGGGCCGGTGCATGGTCATCAGCGCGAACTCCTTGGGTTTAACCCCCAGTACATCCGGTATGGGATTGGAGCGGATCTCCGAGTCGAAACGCACCAGCGTGTCGATCATCGTGTTGCCCACGAATTGGATTTGCGAGGGATGCTTCCCTTCATTCAATAAATTGTCGATTCCGCTTTGTTCGGTCACGAAAAACAGGTCACTGATCTCGTCGGTCAACACCCGGTTGATCTCTTCGGGCATGCTCCGGTCGAAGCTGCGTAGTCCGCTTTCGATGTGAGCTACCGGATAGCCGCATTTATAAGCTGTGAAAGCGGCGGCGAAGGTTGAATTGACATCGCCTGTCACTAGCACCAGTCCCGGATCCGTTTCCAGCAAATTCTTCTCGAGACGGATCATGGTTTCGGCCATTTGGGTGTTGGGGGAGGAGGGAGGCACCTCCAGGAAATGGTCGGGTTCAAGACCGAACTGCCGGAAGAATACCCCGGCCATCTCATCGTTGTGGTGCTGACCGGTATGGGTGATTTGGATATCGAAGGGGTGACCCATCGCAGCATTCACCTCCTTGAATCTGGTGACCTTGATGAAATTCGGACGGGTGCCGACAACAACCATCAGACGATGATTTCGAAGTAGTTTCATAGTTTTCAGTTTCAAAGTTCGTGCTTTTAAAGGCAGTACGGAGCAAAGGATACGTTCATCCTAAACGAATATTCATATATGTACAGGTGTTTATTTTCCGTAGAAAACAAAATAGACCGCGAGGATAAGGCAGGCGAAGGCCGCAAAATGATTCCAACGAATGGATTCACCAGGGAATAGCAGTAAGCTTAAGATCACGAATATTACCAAGGTGATCACCTCCTGAATGATCTTCAGTTGCATCAGGCTGAAAGGTCCACCTTGTCCGGTGAATCCGATCCGGTTGGCGGGAACCTGTAAACAGTATTCGAAAAAGGCCAGCCCCCAACTGATCAGGATCACCGCGAACAAGCCTGTTTCTTTAAGTCGGGAAATGTCTTTAAACTGCAAATGCCCGTACCAGGCCAGGTTCATAAAAACGTTGGATCCGATCAGTAATACGATGGTATAAACA
The DNA here is from genome assembly GCA_032111385.1 of Bacteroidia bacterium. GTDB lineage: Bacteria > Bacteroidota > Bacteroidia > AKYH767-A > OLB10 > JAJTFW01. The sequence continues at coordinate 3,065 of JAULUX010000045.1, read as the reverse complement.
GCTTTCATCGGTTTTGTTAAAATCTTTTATAAATTGATTGTCAATGCTTTAATACATTATTTTGAGCCGGGCAATGGCACGCACCCAAAAAAATTTGCAACGTGTTCAGGGGACTGCTAAATTGCATATTCAAATCCAGTGACAGGCACAGTCTGCGCCTACGAATTATTGGATTTACACCCACTCAAATGTTGCATTCGTCCAAATTCAGTTGCAAAAACGAAAAGAACTCATTACCTTCAAACAACCAAAATTCTTTCTGATTCCAGCATAGGCGATTCAATCCATGAAGAAAGCACTCATAATGTTCATTTTTTTATTGGTTTCCGCGGTGTCGTGGTCCCAGACAAACAATGCCTATGGCGACAACCAAAAGCAGGTTGAGCCGGGTGTTTGGGCTATTTACTCAGGTGATCTCAATCAGGATGGAATCATTGATTTCATCGATCAGATCGGTATGGATAACGATGTATTCAATTACATCTTCGGTTATGTTGTCAGCGACCTGAACGGTGATGCCATTGTGGATTTCCTCGACCAGATCATTCTCGACAACAACGTATCAGCTTTCGTGGGCGTATTGAGTCCTTTGACTGCCGGTGGTTCGCTGAGAACTTCGAATGCAAGCCAGAATACTATAAGCAACCTTGATAATAACTAAACCAACCAAATAAAATGATCAGGAAAATTACCTCAAGGAAATTTCTTTTGGTCGCGATGCTGTTGACCCTGTTCGGCTATGCCGGATATTCTCAGGCAACGTGTACTGTGCTCATCACCAACGATGCGCAACCGACTCCGAACACGTTCGAGTTCGATGTGTACCTCATCAGTACGAATGGCTCCACGTTCCAGTTGGCCCTTCACCAGTATGGTTTCAACTACAATGCCGCCATTAAGAACGGCGGAACCATGACCGCTGCGTGGGTTCCCAGCACCTGTGAACTGACCAACCTGGCTCAGCTCCAGAACACCCTGAACACCACCAGCAACCTTTCCCAGATCAGGATCGCATCTACTTCGGCTCCCGGAGCAGGTAACGGTTCAATCATCGCTGTTGGGCCCGCCGGTACACGTGTCGGTCGTATGCGATTGACCAACACAGTGGCCTGGGCAAACCTAACGCCCAATATTTCTTTCAGTTCTACTGCCTCTGCAACAAGCACGCGTACAGGCATAGCCTGGTACGACGGTACCACCAACCGACCCATGTGTGGTTTGGGAGTTACGACCAGCTGCTTGGGTACAGTCACTGGCGTGAACAACCTTACCAATGCGGCTCTAAATCCCCCTTCTTGTACTTCACCGACCCTCTCTGCTGTAGTAACGAATGTTACCTGCCAGGGAGGTTCTGATGGTGCAGTTGATCTCACCACCACCGGTGGTTCTCCTACCCCTTTCACTTATGCATGGAGTAACGGTGCTACTACCGAAGACTTGACCGGTGTTGCTGCCGGTACCTATACTGTTACCGTGACCACCCAAAGTGGTGGATGTACTGCTTCTGCCTCCTACACTGTCGGTGACGGTGCTGCCGGCACGACCAACACCACCACTGCATCTGCATGTGATTCTTACACCTGGTCGGTTGATGGCAATACGTATACCCAGAGCGGTACCTACAGTGCCGTCAGCGGATGTAACACGGAAATTCTTGTTTTGACCATTACACCATCTTCCACCAATACTACCACGGCTTCCGCTTGCGACAGTTACACCTGGTCGGTTGACGGACAGACTTACACGCAGAGTGGTTCTTACACATCTGTTAACGGATGTGCTACCGAGATACTGAGCCTGACCATCACACCGAGCACGAGTAACACAACCACTGCTTCCGCCTGCGACAGTTATACCTGGTCGGTCGACGGTCAGACCTACACCCAAAGCGGCACCTACAGCAGCGTGAATGGCTGTGCCACCGAACTTTTGGTGCTGACCATCACACCCACCGGCACGAATACTTCTACGATCTCTGCCTGTGACAGCTACACCTGGTCTGCGAATGGCACCACCTACACTCAAAGTGGAACCTTCACAGCTGTCACCGGTTGTTCTACCGAGATCCTGGTGCTGACTATCAACAACAGTACAACCACCACCTACACCGAAACTGCTTGTAATAGCTACACCTGGACGTACAACAGCCAAACCTACACGGCTTCCGGTGTGTATACAGCAATTGGTACGAATGCAGCCGGTTGTCCGGACACGCACGTGTTAACGTTGACCATCAACAATAGCACCACCAGCAGTACCACTGAAACTGCCTGTGACAGCTACACCTGGAACGGAAACACCTATACCGCCAGCGGAACATACACCTTCAGCACCACCAATGCTGCCGGATGCGATTCCACTGCTACCCTGGTGTTGACCATCAATTCCTCCTCGACCTCCAATCCGACGACTGCCTCTGCTTGCGACAGCTACACCTGGGCGGCCAACGGACAAACCTATACGCAGTCCGGAACTTATACAGCCGTAGGCACTAATGCTGCCGGCTGTCCCGACACTGAAACGCTCATTCTGACCATCACGCCGAGCACGAGCAACACCACAACGGCTTCTGCCTGCGACAGCTACACCTGGTCGGTTGACGGACAGACGTATACTGCAAGCGGTACTTACACCTCTGTCAACGGATGTGCTACTGAGATCCTTGTCCTGACCATCACGCCGAGCACGAGCAACACTACAACGGCTTCCGCTTGTGACAGCTACACCTGGGCGGTTGACGGACAGACATACACTGCAAGCGGTACATACAGCAGCGTTAGCGGATGTGCCACTGAAATCCTTGTCTTGACCATCACGCCGAGCACGAGCAACACCACAACGGCTTCTGCTTGTGACAGCTACACCTGGGCGGTAGACGGTCAGACGTACACTGCAAGCGGTACTTACACCTCTGTCAACGGATGTACTACTGAGATCCTTGTCCTGACCATCACGCCGAGCACGAGCAACACCACAACGGCTTCCGCTTGTGACAGCTATACCTGGGCGGTTGACGGACAGACATACACTGCAAGCGGTACATACAGCAGCGTTAGCGGATGTGC
>JAULUX010000044.1:0-9507 GCA_032111385.1 Bacteroidia bacterium | reverse complement strand
CCCTTTAATGCCGGGATGAAACTCCGGTAACTGGTTGTAGGGGTGGATCTCACAATACACGTTCAGTTCGCGGACACGCCTGGCGATCAGCTGCGTGAATTGGGAACCGAAATCGATGATCAGAATACTTTGATGCATGGTCAAATGAGAATGCGTATTTGCCGCTTGTACAGTTGAATTACCAGCGTGCTTTGTATTTGTCCTTACGTCCCGGCTTCACTGGTGCTGATTTGTTTGCACCAGGGCGTTCCGTAAAAGGCTTCCGGTCACTTTTATCGTAACTCCGTGAGGTTTGCATTTCACGCTTCCGCTCGGAAGAACGCTCACGTCCCCCCTGGAAGGACTCGTCTTTGGAACGAGCGGGATATTTTTTCTTCGCGCTTTGACGAACATCCGTCAGTTCGGTCCTGACTTTACGATCGCGGTACATAACACCGTTCAACCCCTTCATCACGGCATCGATTCGCTCGGGCACCACATCAACGAATGAGTAAACTCCCTGCACATCAATCCGGCCGATGATCGAACCTTTCTCTCCGGTAGTATCGCAAATGAATCGAAGCAGCTTGCCCTTGTCTAATCCGTCTTTTGCACCGATACTGATGAACATGCGGTTGTGCTGATCGCCATACGATTTTCCACCGCCATCCTCCAGTTTACCTGACTTCGCGTCGACGTTGAGGTCGGTCGAGCCTTTGTAGTACTCCAGGAAACGGTTGAATTCGATGGAGACGAACCGGTGAATCAATTGATCGCGATCGAGGCCTCCGAGTTCCTCGTAAATCTGCGGCAGGTATGGTTCGATTTCAGCCTCATTCACTTCTACATCGTGAATCTTCTTGACCAGCTTCATCAGCTGTTTCTCACATACCTCCATACCATCCGGCACACGCAACCGGGTGAAAGCACGACCCGTTGACTTTTCAATCTGACGTATTCTGTTCAAGTCCTTGGAATGAACAATGGCGATGGAAATCCCTTTCTTTCCTGCGCGGGCGGTCCTGCCGCTGCGGTGCATGTAGTTCTCCAGTTCGTCGGGGAGGTTGTAGTGGATGACGTGAGTGACATCCTGAACATCGATGCCACGGGCTGCCACATCGGTCGCTACAAGAAGCTGAAGACTCCTCTCCCGGTAACGCGACATCACTTTGTCGCGCTGCGCCTGGCTCAGATCACCATGAAGGGAATCGGCATTATAACCGTCACGAATCAAGTGCTCGGCAACCTCCTGTGTCTCGATTTTGGTCCGGCAGAAAATGATTCCGAAAATCTCCACATTCGAGTCCACAAACCGCTTCAAGGCAGCGTACCTGTCCTTGGCTCGAACCACGGTATAACAATGTTCGATGTTTTCATTTCCGCGCTGCGTGGTCCCGGCACCCAGCTCAACCGGGTCGACCATGTAGTTCTTGGCGATTTCCTTGACTTCACGTGGCATGGTCGCAGAAAAAAGCCAGGTATTTCGCGTATCAGGCGTGTTTCCAAGGATGAAGTCAATGTCCTCCTGAAATCCCATATTGAGCATTTCGTCCGCTTCATCAAGGACAAGGATCCCGATCCTCCCGAGGTCCACGGCCTTTCTTTTGATCAGGTCGATCAGTCGACCAGGGGTGGCGACAACCACCTGAACACCCTGTTTGATCTTTCGGATCTGATCCAGAATACTGGACCCACCGTAAACCGGAACAGCGTCGAACCCTTTCAATTCAGAGGCAAAATCATGCAGGTCTTTGCATATCTGAACACACAATTCCCGGGTTGGAGCAAGAACGAGCACCTGAGGGTAACGCGAGTTCAAATCAATTTTTTGTAAAAGCGGCAATCCGAATGCTGCGGTTTTACCTGTACCGGTCTGTGCCAGACCGACCAGGTCTTTGTTACCGGACAACAATGCCGGTATGGCTTGGGTTTGAATGGGGGTCGGCGTTTCAAAGCCCAGAGCTTCAACGCCTTTCACTAATCGAGCGTCAAGGCCCAGGTCTTGGAAGGATTTCATAGGTGCAAAGGTAGGGATTCGCGTCCTCTAAAATGTACGAAATCATCCGGAATACGTGATTGATGCATGAAGTACATCCTGACTCTGAATCGGTGATTATGATCCGGGCTCTCAAAGATGTTTTCGATGCCCCTTTTCAGTAGTTTTGCAACACACAAATACGTCCCATGAAAGAGGTTTACATCGTTAGCGCCGTCAGGACGCCCATCGGGAGTTTCGGCGGAGTTTTATCCGGTCTTCCTGCCACCCAGCTCGGAGCCATTGCCATCAAAGGAGCTCTTGAGCGTGCCGGTGTTTCACCCGAAAGTGTGAACGAAGTGTTCATGGGACATGTTCTTCAGGCCAACGCCGGACAAGCTCCTGTCACACAGGCCTCCATCTTCGCCGGAATTCCTGACAGCGTACCGGGAACAACGGTCAACAAAGTCTGCGCCTCCGGGATGAAGTCCATCATGCTTGCCGCCCAGAGTATTCTGCTGGGCGACAACGATGTAGTTGTTGCGGGTGGCATGGAGAATATGAGCGCGGTGCCTTATTATCTCGATAAAGCGCGAAACGGTTATCGTTTGGGGCATGCGCAGATGATGGATGGACTCGTGAAAGACGGTCTTTGGGATGTTTACAAGGACTATCACATGGGGAATGCCGCAGAGCTATGTGCCACAGAATGCAAGATCTCCAGGGAAGACCAGGATGCCTATGCGATTGAATCCTACAAGAGGACCCAAGGTGCATGGGCGCAAGGCCTGTTCTCAGGTGAAATCGTTCCTGTTACGATCCCCCAGAGGGGAAAGGATCCCTTGGTGGTCTCTGAAGACGAAGAATACAAAAAGGTTGACTTTAACAAGATCCCCTCACTTAAACCCGTATTCGACAAAGCGGGATCGGTTACCGCTGCCAACGCAAGTACTCTGAACGATGGTGCCGCTGCGCTGGTGTTGATGAGTAAGGAAAAAGCCGAGGCACTCGGTATCAAACCTATCGCACGCATCCTGAGCTACGCCGATGCCCAACAGGCGCCGGAGTGGTTTACAACCGCGCCTGCCAAAGCTTTGCCCAAAGCGATTGCAAAAGCCGGACTCCAACCCAATGACGTTGAATACTACGAAATCAACGAAGCCTTCTCAGTGGTAGCTCTGGCGAACAACCGGGAAATGAATCTGGATCCGTCGCGGGTGAATGTCAACGGCGGTGCAGTATCATTGGGCCACCCGCTGGGAGCTTCGGGTGCTCGAATCGTCGTCACACTGCTGAGCGTTTTGCAGCAAAAAAACGCGCGCATAGGGGCTGCGGGAATTTGCAACGGCGGTGGCGGAGCCTCTGCGCTCGTCGTAGAAAGGCTCTGATTCCGAAACCTAGCGGAACCGACAATACGAGCGTTCCGGAAAATACCGTAAAAAGGAACCATGCAACACGGCATTTGTCATTTGAGCATCATTCCGGTACGATCCGACAAATCTCACCGCAGCGAGCAGGTGTCACAATTGCTCTTTGGTGAATCGTTCGAGGTCATCGATAAGTCAGGAGACTTCCTGAAGATCATCACTTCGCACGACCAATACCAGGGATTCATTCAACAATCCCAATCCCTACCCCTTTCGCTTACCGATTACAATGAACTGCAGAACGGGGAACAGGCCCTTTGCTTCGATTTGGTGCAACTGTTGGTCAATAAACAGCAAATCACGTCAATAGTCCTTGGAAGCTTACTGCCGTGGTTCAACTCCAGGACATGTAGGATGGGCGATCAGGAATTCTCCTTCGAAGGTCATTCCAAATGCCCGAATCAATCCAAAGCGACCGGAAAATCAATTGTCGAAAACGCCTACATGTACTTGAACGCCCCCTATTTATGGGGTGGCAGATCGCCTTTCGGAATCGACTGCTCCGGCTTGAGTCAAATGGCATTCAGACTTAGCGGGATCAACATCAAGCGAGACGCTTGGATGCAAGCCGAATCGGGTGAAAACGTTCACCTTTTGGATGAATCTCAAGAAGGAGACCTGGCTTTTTTTGACAATGAAGAAGGGCGCATCACCCATGTTGGAATAATGGTATCGAAAAACCGTATTATTCACGCCTCCGGACAGGTTCGCATCGACGCCATCGACCACCAGGGAATCTTCAACCTCGACACCAAAAAGTATTCCCATCGCTTGCGCCTGCTAAAGCGGATCATTTAAAGTGGAGATCATTTTAATTCTCCATCGGGGAATGCACCCGACACTACGTTCCGGATGGATGCATATGTTTCTTGTAGTGCAAGCTCCACTTGACCGGAAGGTAGCCATTCTGCTGCAGTGATTCCCTCCTCGGCCTGAGGCACAGGCGTCCCATGCCCTGAAAACAGGAACCAGTGAGTTCTTTTGAGGCACTTTCGCCCTTTATGAACGTAGGTATGATGACTTGGATCCAATGGGCGCATCATCCGATCGATCCCAATCCCACACTCCTCAATCACCTCGCGCATCGCCCCCTCTTGCACCTCCTCCCCCGGCTCAAGTTTGCCTTTGGGAAGATCCCATTTTCCGTACCTGTGAATCATCAGCAACCGGCTCTGCTCATCCAATACCAAACCACCTGCAGCCTCAACAATGTCGAAATTTTGCATGAATGCACTCCATGAAGCCTCTACATCGCGGGAAAAAAGCACCAATGGTTGATCTGCGGTGTTGAGTAAAAAAACATGGATAAGCGTGTCAATATCCATCGGGGACTCCCCTCCGCTCAGCATTTCGGATCGGGCACCGGCCGGCAGCGGGTCGCTCATGTGCCGGAAGGCAATCAGCCTGTCGCTGATGAATACTTCTTTGCGCGTTTGAACTTTGGGATACATGTGTTTTTCGTTGCACATCTCATCGAAATCACATAGGTTTGTAAAACATGGATGATACTGCTTCAAAGGTAGCCGAATTCCTGCTGCAAATAAAGGCCATCAAGTTGCAGCCGGACCAGCCTTTCACCTGGGCTTCGGGATGGAAGTCCCCTATCTACTGCGACAATAGGATTTCGCTTTCCCACCCTCGGGTAAGGACCTACATCCGTCAGGAATTGGTAAAGTTGATCGAAAACAAATTCGGCAAACCCGACCTGATCGCCGGGGTTGCAACGGCTGCCATTGCACCCGCAGTTCTTGTCGCAGAGGCGATGGGGCTCCCCTTTGCATACATCCGCTCGTCGGCCAAGGACCACGGAAGGCAAAATCTGATTGAAGGCGAAATCAGCCCTCAACAAACGGCCGTTGTCATTGAAGACCTTGTATCTACTGGAGGAAGCAGCCTGAAGGCAGTCGAGGAACTGCGCAACCAGGGAGTGATTGTCAAAGGCCTGGTTTCCATTTTCAATTATGGCTTCGACATTGCAACTGACAATTTCCGGAAAGCCAATTGCCCGTTTTATTCCCTGAGCAACTACAGCATACTTTTAAGGCTGGCCATTGAAAATGGCTACCTAAAAAAGGACGACCTCCCGTTGCTGGAGTCTTGGAGAAACGATCCGTCACACTGGTCGATCTGATGTTTTCCGTACAGCCAATTCACAGAAATCAGCACCTCCCTTTTTCCCAAACAACTGATCCGACAAATGACCAGATTGGAAAGCAATACCATCACCGTTGCGAAAAATGCAGAATCCGTTTTTGATTTTTTTTCCGACATGCAAAACATTGGGCGCATCATGCCTGAGCAAGTGGAACAGTTTGTGAGTGAAGGAGACACCTGCAGGTTCACCATCAAAGGCATGGCAAGTCTTGGATTGCAATACGCAGAAAAGACGGCCCCGACTCGCGTTGTGATGTCGGATCATGGAAAATCACCATTTGCACTGAAATTGACCTGCACCATCACACCAATAGAAAACGAACAATGTTCAGTTCAGTTAACAATGGATGCCGACCTCAATCCTTTCCTAAAGATGGTCGCGGAAAAGCCATTGACCAATTTCTTAAACATTCTATTGGATCGTTATCAAACACTTGGAGTTTGAGGAAGTGACAATCTATAATCAGGGTGAGACACGCGAAAGCAACCCTCGCCCGTCTCAAGGATCGCCCGCCCGTCATCATCAACGCCTCTCAGAAAAGCCGCAACCTCCACCCCCGAATGATCGAATTGCACCTCTGTGTTCAACCCGAACAGGCATTCGGCATACCCTGAATTGATCTCCTTGTGCGCATTGCTGAGAATAGCGGCCAGCGACCAATCCAAATGAGCCGAAAATTCAAGGGCTTCATTTCGGACATCATAAGTGTTGCCGGTCGTCATCATTAGCGATACAGGAGGCGCTCCGAATCCAACTTCAAAACCGTCCTGGTTCAGGTTGATGCCAATACCAACGATACAATCGCTTAGGTATGCCCCTCGGACACTGTTTTCAACAAGCATCCCGCCAACCTTCTTCCTATCCAATAGGATATCATTTGGCCATTTGATCTCAACTGGGATCTTGGAATCGCTGACTTTAGATCGAACATACCGTTGAGCAGCAAGAGCCCATGCCTTGGCCCAGAGGCCCTGTTTGTCAGCCGCTACAGATCCGAGGACATAGTATGCCGACAAATACAATCCCATACCGGAAGGACTCGACCAGGTATTTCCACGCTGACCCCTACCGGCTGTCTGTGTAAGAGAGCACACCAAAGTTCCATGCCGTACCGGTCCCGACCCAGACAAACGTTTGAGGTGCGAATTGGTTGAGTCGGTTTCTTCCAGAAGAATCAGATCCATGCGGCTCTAATTTGAGTATTTTTGCGAAAATACCCCTTGCAAGCCAGCATGACCAAACCCGTTCGAGCGGTATCGCGAAAAAAGAAATCCTACGCGGAAACCGTGGTTCAATCCATTGCCAGGGGAATGCAGGAAAAAAAGGCGCGTGACATCGTCATTCTTGACCTACGATCCATCCCAGGTGCTGCATCGGACTACTTCGTCATCTGTCATGGAGATTCAAGCACCCAGGTAGATGCGATCGCCAGATCGGTTGAAGAGGCGGTCCTCGAGGATCTGAAAGAAAATCCCGCACATATTGAAGGAGTTAAAAATGCGCAGTGGGTCTTAATCGACTATATATCCGTCGTGGCGCACGTCTTCCAACCTGACCCCAGGCAATTCTATGGTCTGGAGAAGTGTTGGGGTGACGCCGTTGTTACGCAAGTGACGGATAACCAAGCGTCCGTGTAATTGTTTACTTATATCATAAACTCAAGGCGTAAAGCGCCAAATTGAAAATGTCTCAAACACCCCAACAGGAGGAAAAAAAGAAATCCTTCGGCAACTTTCCCAAACAAAAGCCACCTCGCTTCACCTTCAATTTGTACTGGTTCTACGCCATCGTGGCTTTTGTGCTAATTGCCATCAATCTGGTGGATTTCGGCAATCATCCAGTCACTTTGAAATGGAATGACTTTGTCAAGATGGTCCAAACCGGCGATGTTGACAAAGTAGTTGTATCCAACGATAAGGTAGTAAATGTTTTTATTAAGAAAAACGCCTTAGCGAAACCGGAGTATAAGAAAATTGCCACTAAACCATACGGCAACTCACTAAACGAAGGACCGCACTATACCTTCACCATTGGATCCTCTGAGAATTTTGAACAAAAGCTGGATGCCATTCAAATTAATAAGCCAGGAGCAGACAAGGTTGATATCACGTGGGACAACAACGACCGCAGTTATTGGGAGATCTTGATCAGCTACCTGTTCCCCTTCATCCTTCTCCTGGTCATCTACATGTTCATCATGCGAAGGATGGGCGGCGGAGGTCCGGGCGGAAGCCAACTCTTCAACATCGGCAAATCCAAAGCCACCCTGTTCGACAAGGACATGCATGTGAAAGTCACATTCAACGATGTGGCCGGACTTGAAGAAGCAAAAGTGGAGGTGATGGAGATCGTGGATTTCTTGAAAAATCCGAAAAAGTACACTCAGCTCGGTGGAAAAATCCCGCGCGGTGCTTTGCTCGTAGGTCCTCCCGGAACCGGAAAAACATTGCTCGCCAAGGCCGTTGCCGGAGAAGCCCAGGTACCGTTCTTCTCCCTGTCCGGTTCGGATTTCGTTGAAATGTTTGTCGGCGTTGGAGCCAGCCGCGTCCGTGACTTGTTCAGGCAAGCCAAGGAGAAAGCCCCGAGCATCATCTTCATCGATGAAATCGATGCCATCGGACGCGCAAGAGGCAAACAACCTTCTTTCAGTGCGAACGATGAAAGGGAAAGCACCCTAAACCAGCTTTTGACCGAGATGGATGGTTTCGGAAGCAACTCCGGAGTCATCATCCTGGCAGCCACCAACCGTGCCGACATCCTCGACCGTGCACTGCTCCGCCCGGGCCGTTTCGACCGTCAGATCTATGTAGAACTCCCGGACCTGAATGGACGGAAGGAGATTTTCAAAGTCCACGCCAAGCCGCTGAAACTGGATCCAAGCATCGATCTGGAGTTCCTGGCCAAGCAGACACCCGGATTCTCCGGAGCTGACATCGCCAACCTTTGCAACGAAGCCGCTTTGATCGCCGCCCGTCACAACAAGACGTCTATCGGCCAGCAGGATTTCCTCGACGCAGTAGACAGGATCGTAGGGGGACTCGAGAAGAAAAACAAAATCATCTCCAAGCACGAGAAGAAAGTCATCGCCTACCACGAGTCCGGCCACGCTGCCGTAAGCTGGTTGCTGCAACACACCGCTCCTCTGGTGAAAGTCACTATTGTCCCCCGCGGAAACTCTCTTGGAGCAGCCTGGTACCTACCCGAAGAGCGACAGATCACGACGTTGGAGCAGATAAGTGATGAGATGTGTGCTGCCCTCGGAGGACGCGCCGCCGAGGAAATCACCTTCGGCCAAGTCTCTACCGGAGCATTGAGCGACCTTGAAAAAATCACCAAACAAGCCTACGCTTCCGTTGCAGTTTTCGGACTGAACGAAGAATTGGGCAACATCAGCTACTATGACTCATCGGGCAACTCTGATTACTCGTTCACCAAACCATACAGCGAGAAAACTGCCGAAGTGATCGATCAGCAGGTCAAAAAGATGATCGGACAAGCCTATGCACGCACCATCGAATTGCTGAAAGCGAATCGTCAGATGCTGGATAGTCTTGCTGAAACCTTGCTTGAAAAAGAAGTGATCTACAAAGAGGACCTTGAGCGTATTTTCGGAAAAAGGAAATGGGAGAGCGAAGATAACGACAAGCTGATGCAACCGCCTGTAACTGAAAACAACCAGGAAGGGGTCCCTGCCACACCATCGGCTAACGAAGACACCTTATCATCACCGGCCGCCGACACGGCTTCTGCAACCTCCTGAACTGGTCAATGGAAGAAAGTACAAACAGGGAGAAGGTATTGAAAAAAATCCGGGCTTCGTTGCTTTCGAAGACTGACAATCCCTACCCGAAACTCTCCTTCGAATCATCGGTTTTCGAACCGATTGAAGAAGACCTGCTCGTACTTTTCTCGTCACGTGCAGAAGAGGCGGGGGCGCGATTTTTCATGATTGACAACGAGCTGGATTTCAT
>JAULUX010000043.1:0-9719 GCA_032111385.1 Bacteroidia bacterium | reverse complement strand
CTACACTGCAAGCGGTACATACAGCAGCGTAACAGGTTGCAGCACTGAAATCCTGGTGTTGACCATCACGCCAAGCACGAGCAACACCACAACGGCTTCCGCTTGTGACAGCTATACCTGGGCGGTTGACGGACAGACATACACTGCAAGCGGTACATACAGCAGCGTTAGCGGATGTGCCACTGAAATCCTGGTCTTGACCATCACGCCGAGCACCAGCAACACCACAACGGCTTCCGCTTGTGACAGCTACACCTGGTCGGTTGACGGACAGACGTACACGCAGAGCGGTACGTACAGCAGCGTCAGCGGATGTGCTACCGAGATCCTTGCCCTGACCATCACACCCAGCACGAGCAACACCACAACGGCTTCTGCCTGCGACAGCTACACCTGGTCTGTTAACGGTCAGACGTACACGCAGAGTGGTTCTTACACTTCTGTAAGCGGATGTGATACCGAGATCCTTGCCCTGACCATCCTGACTTCAGGTACGAACACCACAACGGCTTCTGCTTGTGACAGCTACACCTGGTCAGTTGACGGACAGACCTATACTGCAAGCGGCACCTACAGCAGCGTAACCGGTTGCAGCACTGAAATCCTGGTACTGACTATCACTCCGAGCTCGAGTAACACCACGACCGAGTCGGCTTGCGACAGCTACACCTGGTCGGTTGACGGTCAGACTTACACGCAGAGCGGTTCTTACACTTCTGTAAACGGATGTGCTACCGAGATCCTTGCCCTGACCATCACACCATCAACGTCCAACACCACTACAGCTTCCGCTTGTGACAGTTACACCTGGTCAGTTGACGGACAGACTTACACTGCAAGCGGTACATACAGCAGCGTAAACGGATGTGCTACCGAAATCCTGGTACTTACCATCACTCCTTCAGGTACCAATACCACGACCGAGTCGGCTTGCGACAGCTATACCTGGAGCGTCAATGGTACAACCTACACTTCCAGCGGAACTTACACCGCAGTTACAGGTTGCAGCACTGAGATCCTGGTGCTGACCATCACGCCTTCAAGCAGCAACACAACAACCGAGTCGGCTTGTGACAGCTATACCTGGGCGGAGAACGGTCAGGCCTATACCCAAAGCGGTACTTACAGCAGCGTAACCGGTTGTGACACTGAAATCCTGGTGTTGACCATCACGCCCAGCGGAACAAACACCACGACCATCAGTGCTTGCGATCAATATGTATGGTCGGTGAATGGCCAGACTTATACCCAGAGCGGCACTTATAGCAGCGTGAATGGTTGCAGTACGGAAGTTCTTGTCCTTACCCTCAACGGTGGAGGCGGTATCGTTTCTCCTCCGGGCACCATCAGTGGTCCGACTTCATTCTGTAACCCACAGGGTGTTGTAGCTACTTACTCCATTGCAGCTGTTTCCGGAGCAACCTCGTATGTGTGGACTGTTCCTACCGGTACGGTTATCGTTTCCGGTCAGGGTACGACCAGCATCAACGTGACCTGGCCCAACTCAACCATCCAAAACGGTGTGTTCGGCGATGTCTGTGTAGCCGCAACCACAAATTGTGGAACCAGCGATCCTTCTTGCTTGACCATCGATGTTCAGGTTTCCAAGCCCGTAACGCCTCCGTCTATCTCCGGCCCGACCCGCGCATGTCCTGGTGATACGCTGACCTACTCTGTTGGATACCTTGCCCGTGCTTCCTTCTGGAACTGGACGGTCCCCACAGGTGCTTCTATCATCAGTGGTGCAGGTACTCAGGTGATCCAGGTTGCTTTCGGCAATACGTTCACCACCGGAGTGATCGAAGTGTTCGCTTCTAACTCCTGTGGTAATGGTAACTCCCGTACTCGTACAGTTCTCCCGAATACACTTACTGCCCCAGGAGCAATCAGCGGTCAGCTGACCGGTCTCTGTAATGCATCCAACGTGACTTACACTTGCGGTTCGGTTACCGGTGCATCAAGCTACAATTGGACAGTACCTGCCGGCGCTTCAATTGTTAGCGGTCAGGGTACCACTACGATCGTGGTGAACTACGGTTCACTCACTACCGGTTCGGTCTCTGTTGCAGCGGTCAACGGTTGCGGTGACGGTACATTGCGTACGGCAACGGTTACCGGTGCCCCCGGCCAACCCGGTGTCATCAATGGTCCAAGTGCGATCTGTGTACTTCAAAACGCTACCTACGACGTGGCTACCGTAGCCGGTGCAGCCAGCTACACCTGGGCTATTCCGAGTGGATTCCAGATCATCGCCGGTCAGGGTACCAAGACCCTTACTGTAAAAGCCGGTTCTAACCCTGCTTCCGGTCTGACCATCAGTGTTCGCGCTGTCAACTCTTGCGGAACAAGCCCGATTCGCGCCAGGAACGGTATCAGTGTCACCAACTGTGCACGTACGGAGTCTTCAGCCTTCATGGATATCAACGCTTATCCGAACCCGGTTAGCGATCTCCTGAATGTGACCTTCAGCAGCGACAAGAACCAGGATGTCCTGGTGAACGTACTCGATGCTGCCGGCCGTCTTGTAATGACTGAGAACCGCAATGCCGACGAAGGCAGCAACAAGTTTGAATTCTCGGTGAAAGGCCTCTCTTCCGGCATCTACTCCCTGCAGTTCCGCACGGCCGATGCTGTTGAGACGATCCGTATCATCGTCGAGTAATCGAATGTAATCTCACGGGATTCACAAATCCCTGTATTCTTACGAATGGAGCCCTGCGCGAGCGGGGCTCCTTTTTTTATCCCTTTTGGTAGTTGGGTAATTCTTCCAAGGACATGAATTGGCTTAATTTCACCGCATGGTAAGCGGGGATTCATCTTTTTATGGTGGAGTTGCAACCGGCGAGGCGTTGCCTCGAACAGATGATTCATGCATTCTGGATGTCCGGGGTCTTTCGGTCTCTTTTCATCAGAATGGTCCGGTACGTGTGCTGGAGAATATCGGTTTTTCACTTCGTCGCGGGAAAACGCTCGGGATTGTAGGTGAATCCGGATCCGGTAAATCGGTGACTGCAATGACACTGATGCGCCTTATCGATTCAGCAGTGATCGATTCGGGTGTCGCTGAATTTCTGACCAACGATGGTCAGCGGAAGAACCTGCTCGAGTTGAACGATGAAGCGCTCCGGTCACTCCGAGGCCATGAAATCGCCATGGTTTTCCAGGAGCCTATGACGTCCCTGAATCCGGTGTATACGTGTGGCGATCAAGTGGCGGAAACGCTCATGCTTCACAAAGGAATGGGGCGGCGAGATGCGCAGGAGGAAGTTATCCGGCTTTTCGAACGGGTGAAACTACCCCGGCCCGGGGAAATGGCTTCATCTTATCCGCACCAGCTGAGCGGCGGACAGAAACAAAGGGTGATGATCGCCATGGCCATCGCCTGCAAGCCTCAGTTGTTGATTGCAGATGAACCGACCACCGCCCTGGATGTCACTGTACAGTCCACCATTCTCGATCTGCTGGTTGAGTTGCAATCCGATACCGGAATGGCCATGATCTTCATTACCCACGATCTGGGCGTGGTGAAGCGCATTGCCGACGATGTGCTGGTGATGTACCGCGGAAAAGCGGTTGAATACGGACCGGTGAAAACAGTTTTGGAAAATCCGTCCCATCCTTATACCAAAGGGCTGCTGGCATGCAGGCCGGCTGTGAACATGCATTTGGAGCGTTTGCCCGTGATGAGTGATTTTATGAAAGCGGATGGCAGTGTTGAGATCGGGAGCAACCCAAGTTCTCTGGAGCTGGTGGGATCCAATTCCGGAAAATACATGGGAGAAAAAAAGGAACCTCTTCTGACCGTCAAAGAGCTGGAGGTTGTCTTCGGTGGGAATACGAAATGGTTCGGCCGAAACGATCCCGGAGTTCATGCTGTCGATCGGATCTCATTTGAAGTATTCGCCGGGGAGACATTGGGGCTGGTCGGCGAGTCCGGTTGTGGCAAAACGACACTTGGCCGTGCCTTGCTCAGGCTCATGGAGCCCGGCTCGGGATCAATGCTCTACAGAGGGCAGGAACTCCGTTCGTTGAACAGATCGGAGATGAGGGCTATGCGACGGAAAATGCAGCTCATTTTCCAGGATCCGTACTCTTCGCTGAATCCACGCATGACAGTAGGACAGACCTTGATGGAGCCCATGCAGGTGCATGGCTTGTTCGGAGATGCGAAGCAACGCTTGGCGAAGACCATCGAACTTCTCGTTGCTGTCGGATTGAAAGAGGAGCATGTGCATCGATATCCGCATCAATTCTCCGGTGGGCAACGCCAGCGGATTGGAATTGCGCGGGCTCTGGCGGTGGAACCTGAGTTGATCATTTGCGATGAATCGGTTTCCGCCCTCGATGTCTCCGTGCAGGCTCAGGTGTTGAATCTGCTCAATGATCTTAAAAAACAGCATGGACTGACCTACATCTTCATCTCCCACGATCTATCGGTCGTGCGTTTCATGAGCGACCGGATCATGGTCATGAACAAAGGGCGCATTGAGGAAATAGGAGATGCCCGTCAAGTATATGAACAACCGAATTCAACCTATACCCGTAGTTTGATCGATGCGATCCCCCGTTGATGAGCAACTTCCGGATGGTCCCCGCAAGCGTTTTCCGGAGGACATCGTCTGGCAGAAAATAGGTGCCTGGTGTGCTTTCCAGGAACGCAGCCAGCAGGAGGTGCGTGACAAGTTGTTTGGTTATGGACTCTCTCCGGACAAAGTGGAGGAGATGATCGTAAGGCTTCTTTCGGAGAATTTCCTCAGCGAACAACGGTTTGCAATCGCCTTTGCAGGTGGTAAATTCAGGCAACTGGGTTGGGGGAGGATCCGCATACGGTCGGCCTTGAAGATGAAAAGAGTGTCGGATGCTTGCATCCGTACTGCCCTGGCAAGTATCGATGAGGATGAATACCGAAACCGCCTGAAGCAGATCATCCGTAAACGTGAGAAATCTGAAAAGGAAAAGGATGTCCGTAAGCGGCGGTGGAAACTATCCGCTTATGCGATCAGTCGTGGTTTTGAATCGGGACTTGTTTCAGAACTACTTGGAGAAAACGGGGACGACGACTAAATCACAGAGCAAATAGATCAGTATAGGGAATCACCTTCCCGAAAGAGCAGCTTGTTTGTCGCCCAATTCTATCAATACATTGTCGTAGATTTTCTGGAATTCTTCCGGTCGGTTCCGGTAGTATTCGAAGCTTTTGGAGAACCGTTCATGATCCAGTCCGGATTGTGCAAACACCTTCCGATAGGATTCCCAGGCGACTTCTTTGGCAAGAGTATCCTGGCTGAGTTGTCGTTGAAGAATAGCCGCTTCTGTCAGATGTACCCTGCACATCACTGCTACCATGGAATCCGGTGAGAGTATGCCCTGAGGCAATTCCTGCTTTTCGGTCTGGCCGCATGAACTCAGCACGAGGACAAACAACAGGGAATAGGCGGATCTTAACAACATCGTTCAGTTGCGTTTAAATGCCAATCGTTGTCCGGCGATGATGTCGGATACCTTGCCGTTTTCATAGACCAATTCTCCGTTGACATAGGTTCGGATGACCTTCGCTCCGAAGCGATGTCCTTCAAAAGGACTCCAGCCGCATTTGTACAGGATATTATCCTTTGAAACAACCCACGGATTGTTCGGATCGACCAAAACCAGGTCTGCATGGTAGCCTTCGCGGATGAACCCACGATCAACGATACGGAATAGGCGCGCTGGTGCATGTGCCATCTTCTCCACTACCTTTTCGGTGCTGATCCATCCTTCCTTCACCATGTCCAGCATCGCAACCAATGCATGCTGTACCAATGGACCTCCGGATGGGCATTGAAAATACGGTCTTGCTTTTTCTTCAAGAGTGTGCGGGGCATGGTCCGTAGCGATCACATCAATACGGTCATCGAGTAATGCCTGACGGATGGCGGCTCGATCTGCGGATGACTTCACAGCGGGATTCCACTTGATGAGGGATCCTTTGCTTACATAATCCGCATCGGTGAACCACAGGTGATGGATGCAGGCCTCGGATGTGATTTGTTTTTGTTCGAGAGGGATGTCGTTCCTGAACAATTCAAGCTCCTTCGCCGTGGAGATATGCAGGATGTGAAGCCGTGTGCCGTGCTTCATCGCCAGGGAAGCTGCAAAAGACGATGAACGCCAGCAGGCTTCTTCGTCACGTATCACAGGATGTTGAGTGATGGGAACAGCCTCACCGAATTGCTGTCGGGCTTTTTCAGTGTTGGCCCGTATGGTTGCCTCATCTTCGCAATGCACCGCGATGAGCATGGGCGACCGGGAAAAAACGGAGTCGAGCACATTGGGGCTGTCCACAAGCATATCCCCCGTGCTGCTTCCCATGAAGATCTTCACTCCGCAGACGGTAGCCGGATCGGTTGTCAATACCTCTTCCAGGTTCTGGTTGGTGGTACCCATGAAGAAGGAGTAATTCGCAGGAGAAACCTGTGCTGCCCGCTGGTATTTCTCTTCCAGAAGTGCCTGTGTGGTGGCCTGCGGAACAGTGTTCGGCATTTCCATGTAAGAGGTGATGCCTCCGGCGACCGCTGCACGCGATTCCGTCAGGATCTCTCCCTTGTGAGTCAATCCGGGTTCACGGAAGTGAACCTGGTCGTCGATGGCACCGGGAAGAAGCAACAATCCATCTGCATGGACTTCATCGACACGATAGGCTGTTTCGATCGATGAGTCGATTTTTTCAATCCGTCCGTTTTTGATCAGCAGGTCGGACGGAAAGGATTTTCCCTCATTGACGATGGTCGCATTGCGAATCAGTACTGAACTCATGGTTGTGAGTGTATAAAACAGCTTGCGGTGTTTGGGGTTTCCTAAGCGGGCAATTCACCCACCATGTCGAGGGGATCGACCCACTGGTCGAACTGCTCAGCAGTAAGGTATCCCAATCGGATAGCAGTTTCTTTCAGGGTAGATCCATCACGGTGTGCGGTCTGGGCGATCTCCGCTGCTTTGTAGTATCCGATGTGGGGATTGAGCGCGGTCACCAGCATCAGGGAATTGTGCAGATTGGTTTCGATGTTGGCCTGGATGGGCTCAATGCCTGTAGCGCATTTTTCGTTGAAGGAAATACAAACATCACCGATCAGTCGTGCAGAGTGGAGGAAGTTGTAGATCATCACCGGCTTGAACACATTCAGTTCGAAGTGACCCGTAGCTCCGCCGATATTGATGGCGACATCATTGCCCAATACCTGGGCTGCCACCATGGTCATGGCTTCGCATTGCGTGGGGTTCACTTTACCGGGCATGATGGAAGACCCGGGTTCGTTGTCGGGGATGAAGATCTCGCCGATTCCGCAGCGGGGACCCGATGCAAGCAGACGGATGTCGTTGGCGATCTTCATGAGACTGACGGCAACGGTTTTCAGTGCACCGTGCGCTTCCACGATGGCATCGTGCGCAGCCAGAGCCTCGAATTTGTTTTCTGCCGTCACAAACGGAATGCCGGTGAGTTTCGCGATGTGTTTCGCTACGTTCCCGGAATAGCCTTTGGGCGTGTTGATGCCGGTTCCTACCGCTGTTCCACCAAGCGCGAGTTCGGAAAGATGGGAAAGTGTGTGTTCGATGGCGCGTATGCCGTGGTCGAGTTGTGACACATATCCACTCAACTCCTGGCCCAAGGTCAGGGGAGTGGCATCCATGAGGTGGGTGCGGCCGATCTTCACGATGCGCATGGTCTCCTTCGACTTGCGTTTCAGGGTGTCGCGTAATGCACGGATACCCGGTAACGTGACATCCATCAGGATCTTGTAGGCCGCGATGTGCATGGCCGTGGGAAACGTGTCGTTCGACGATTGTGATTTGTTCACGTCGTCGTTGGGATGTACGGCCTTCTTTTCATCGAGCAGGTTGCCGCCTTGCAATACGTGTGCGCGGTAGGCGACCACTTCGTTGACGTTCATGTTGCTCTGTGTGCCTGAACCGGTCTGCCAGACAACAAGCGGGAACTGGTCGTCGAGCTTTCCATCCAGGATCTCGTCGCATACGCGTCCGATCAGTTCACATTTCTCATTCGCAAGTATTCCTGCCTCCATATTGGTGATGGCCGCAGCCTTCTTCAGGTAAGCAAAGGCACGGATGATCTCCCTGGGCATCCGGTTGATGTCCTGGGCGATCTTGAAGTTCTCGATAGAACGCTGGGTTTGGGCACCCCAATACACATGAGCGGGAACCTGGACGGTTCCCATGGTGTCTTTTTCGGTTCTGAATTCCATTTCGGAAGTAAGTTTGATTGTATGGGATAAAAAAAGGTGTTTGATGGTTCAAACACCCACTTTATTGTCCGAGCTGTATTCCATCAGGAAGGCCTTGATGAATTCATCGATCTCACCGTCGAGTACTGCCTGTGTATCGGAGGTTTCGTAGTCGGTACGAAGGTCCTTGACCAGTTTGTAGGGATGCAGGACGTAGCTGCGAATCTGTGATCCCCACTCGATCTTTTTCTTGGAGCTTTCTGTCGCTGCCTTCGCCTCGTTGCGTTTGCGCAATTCGAGTTCGTACAACTGCGATTTGAGCATCTTCATCGCCCGCTCTTTGTTCCCGCCCTGTGTACGTTCTACCTGACACACGACAACAATACCGGTGGGATGGTGTGTGACCTGTACCTTGGTCTCCACTTTGTTTACGTTCTGTCCACCGGCTCCTCCCGATCGGGAAGTCTGAATGCTGATGTCGGCGTCTTTGATCTCGATGTTGATTTCATCATCGATCATCGGATAGGCGTATACCGATGCGAAGGAGGTATGCCTCCTGGCGTTTGAATCGAAGGGCGATATCCGCACCAATCGGTGTACACCATTTTCGCTTTTCAGGTAGCCGTAAGCGTAATCACCTTCGATTTCGTAAGTCGCCGATTTGATGCCTGCACCATCGCCGTCCTGGTAATCGACTTCGGTGATCTTGTATCCGTGGCGTTCGGCCCAGCGCAGGTACATGCGAAGCAGCATCGAAGCCCAGTCCTGGCTTTCGGTACCGCCTGCGCCCGAATTTATGGTGAGGATCGCACTGCAGCGGTCCTCTTCACCGGACAACATGTTCTTGAACTCAAGCGCTTCTATTTTCAGAACCGTGTCGGCGTATTGAACGTCCACTTCGGCTTCGGTGGCCTCACCGGCTTTTTGAAAGTCGAAGAGTACGGACAAGTCTTCGTAGGCGCTTTCTACAGTCTTGAAAGCGTCGGTCCAGTCCTTCTTTTGCTTGATTTTCTTGAGGATCTGCTCCGCCCGTTTGGGGTCGTCCCAAAAGTCGGGAGCATGGGTCAGTTGCTCTTCCTGAGTGATTTGTTGAAGTCGGTTATCGACGTCAAAGATGCCTCCTCAGAGCATCAACCCGGTCGGAAAGTTCCTTCAGTTGCTCTTGTATCATAATGGGTGCGAAGATAGGCAATTGCGACCAGCCCGGTCGGAACTTTCTGTTTTCGTTCCAGGAAGATCCTTACTTGAGGTAAGTGTCCAGCCATTCGAAGAAAACCCGCTGCCAAAGCACACCGTTCTGTGGCTTGAGGACGTGGTGTCCCTCATCGGGGAAATACAGGAAACGGCTGGGAACTCCCCGAACCTGTGCGGCTGTGAAAGCCTCCATGCCCTGGTTCAGCGGAACACGGAAATCCTTTTCGTTGTGAATGACAAGGATCGGGGTATCCCAGTTGCGAACGAAGTCATGTGGGGAGAATGCATCAAAACTTTTGGGCTTGG
>JAULUX010000042.1:0-4745 GCA_032111385.1 Bacteroidia bacterium | reverse complement strand
AGGATGAGGCGTAGGAGAGCAGTTCGATGCCCATCACCGCCTCGGAGTAGTAATCGTTGGCGTGCAGGTAGGGTTTGTAATCCCGGTATAGTTTTTCCAGTTTCGGTAAGGCCTCACCGTATTTGGATTTCATTTCCGGTGTTTTTTCACACCACACCTTGAATTCACGTTCTGTTTCGCGTTTGCGGTCCAGCGCTCCCGAAGCGAGCAACCCTTTGCTTTCTCCCTTCCATTTTTTCCAGGCATTGCTCACACTGCTTTGCTTGGCGGCGTACTGGATGTGGATGGCTTCGCTGCTGCGCATGGCCTCGTCCATGATGCGCAAACGTTCATCGCGCACGCGGATGCGGTTGGGATTGGTGGTTTCCAGGATGGTCTCCATCTGGTGGGAGGAGATGTACTGCTGGGTACGACCGGGAAAACCGTACACCATCGTGAAGTCCTCGGGTTGTACACCTTTGAGGCTGATGGGAAAGAAGTGACGGGGCTTGAACGGTACGTTCGCGGCATTGTATGCAGATGGTCTGTTATCACCTCCGGCGTATACGCGGAACAGTGAGAAATCGCCGGTGTGGCGGGGCCACATCCAGTTGTCGGTGTCGCCGCCGTACTTGCCGATGGAGGAGGGAGGTGCTCCCACCAGGCGTACATCCTTGAACGTCTCGGTCACGATCAGGAAGAACTCGTTGCCCATGTAGTACTGGCGTACGCGGGCTTCGTAATGCGTTCCTTCCACGGCTTTCTTCTCAAGGCGCGACGATATTTCGCGGATCTTGTCGTTGCGCTTTTTCTCGTCGAGGCCTTCGAGCTCCGCGGTGAATTCGGAAGTGACATCGTCCATGCGTACGATGAAGGTTGCGGTGAGTCCGGGGCAAGGCAGTTCGTCTTCCGCCTTCATGGCCCAGAATCCGTCGCGCAGGTAGTTGTGCTCGAGGCTGCTGTGCTCCTGGATCTGTCCGAATCCACAGTGGTGGTTGGTAAGGAGGAGTCCCTGGGAGGAGATGATCTCGCCGGTGCATCCGCCACCGAACAAAACGACGGCATCCTTCAGGCTGTTCTTGTTCACGTTGTAGATCTCCTCGACGGGGATCTGTAGTCCTTTCAGGCGCATTTCGGCGGCGTTGAGCTGCTGCAGAAGCATGGGCAGCCACATGCCTTCGTCGGCGCGCAGTGAAGACTGGAAAATGACCAGCAAGAGAACGAATACACGGAATATCTTTTTCATGGAAAGGCGGAGAGATTATGTCGCTAAAATAAAGCGTTTCGGGGGGAGTGGAAGATTTCCCGCACCCCCCCGATGAAAAATAAGCCATTGGATGGAAATCCTTCCCCCCCCCCGGTTATTCTAATAACGTCAATGTTACAACTATTCGACCCCTTCAGGGTCGGTACGTGGATGGATGCTTCGTTGTTAAGACGCAGCGCCCCACCGGAATCGGACAGACGCAACTGACCCTTCGACCCTTCGACAAGCTCAGGGACCACGGGCTCAGGGACCAGAATTCATCTGGTTGGTGAGCTTGTCGTACCATGGTGGCTGAGCTACTACAACTGGTGGCTGAGCTTGTCCGATAGCTATCGGACGAAGCCCGCCGCTGGATTCTAATTCACTACGTCACATTGTAGGCCCTTCGACCCTTCGACAAGCTCAGGGACCGCGAGCTCAGGGACCGGAATTAACCTGGTTGGTGAGCTTGTCGCCCTTCGACTCTGCTCAGCACAAGCAGGTACCAGTTGTTTGATCCACCAATCCACCAACTTGCCAATTTGCAATCCACAATAAAAAAAGGCCGCCTCGTTCGCGAGACAGCCCTTTTGATGATGAACGGTTTTTCTTTTAGTTCCCGATGTATTCCAGGGAGCGGATGGCTCCGCGGGTATCGGTAGCCGAGAGGTAAAGCACATTGTCTTTCAGGACAACAATGGTCCAGGCACGGTTCAGGTCGGCCGCGGTCATGCCGGAGTTCGTAGTTCCGGCATAGGTGAAGTTACTGAGGTTGACATAAGCCTTGGAGAACTTCGCATCCACCTGGTAGTTGCCGGTATAAACCTGGTTGGCTACCGTGAGGGTGACGACTCCGTTCTCGAATGTCCAACGCTCCTGGGAGTCGTTGCTGTTGGCATAGAGGTATTTCCAGGTCTTCTCCAGATTGTCCTCGAGTTTCTTCTCAGAGAGGAGCAAATCGTTGTTTTCGCAGCTTGTGAAAGTGATCATCAGAAATGCGGCGATGATCGAAAGGTACTTTTTCATGTTGGTCAGAATTTTTTCGTTTGTACTGCAATATTCACATAAAGGTAATGGGGGAAGTGACCGATTTATTGCGTTTCCTTACATTTTTTCCCGGATGCGTTGTTCAATGTTGCTGGTGGAGTACCCACTGGTGAGGGGAACGGTTGCGACCTTGCCGCCTCGGGCAGTAACGATGTCGTATCCCACGATCTCCTCCGGCTTGTAGTCGGCTCCCTTGATCAGGACATCGGGTTGCACCAGGCGGATCAACTCCAGGGGAGTGGGTTCGTCGAACAACACCACGGCAGATACGAACGACAATGCAGACAGTACCGCTGAGCGGGCTTCCTCGTCGTTGATGGGGCGCGTGGGACCTTTCAGGCGGTTCACCGAGGCATCGGTGTTGAGTCCGATGACCAGCTTGTCGCCGAAGTCGGCCGCCTGTGCAAGATACTCCACGTGACCGCGGTGGAGGAGGTCAAAACAGCCGTTGGTGAACACAATCTTACATCCTTGCTCTCGCCAGTTTTTCACTTTTTCGGCCAGCGTGGACAGCTCCATCCGCTTTTTCAGGAGTTCGTTCAGGTGGTTCATGCGATTCGGGAGGACTTTGTTTTGACAAAAAAGAACAGGCTGAGCATCGACAAAGCACCCAGCAAAATAAGCACGAGGGTGGAAACCGTATGGGAAAGCGTGGCATAGACGATTCCGTCCGTTTCCGTCAATCCGTAAAGCAGCATGCCCTGGGCCACCAGTGTATGGTACACACCGATACCGCCCTGTACCGGCGCACTCATGCCGATTCCGCCCAAGACCATGATGAACAGCGCCGCAGACGCGCCCAGCATCTCCGTTTCAGCCAGGGCCAGGAAACAGAAGTAGCTCATGCAGTAATACATGGCCCAGATGAAGACGGTGTGGAAGATGAATAGCCCTTTGTTCTTCACCTTGATGATGCTTCTGAGTCCTTCGCCGACCCCGGTGGCCAGGGAACGGATCTTCTGAATGAAGGCCGGGGGATCGCTCATGCGGAAGAGCCCGATCAACACCATGACACCTGCAGCCAACACCACCAGCACGATGGCGATCAGAAGCGGTCCTGCGGCCATTTTCTTCAGAATGGGTTCAAGGATGGTGGTATACAGGAATCCCCCGAGGCGCTTGTACTCCAGCGTGGCCGTGAACAGGATGCTCAGGGCCAGCATGATGACATCCAGCAGCCGTTCGACAATGACCGTTCCGACCAGTTTCTCAAATGGCACTTCGTCACTTTTGCTCAGGGCGCCGCACCGGGAGATCTCTCCTAGCCGGGGCAAAGCCATGTTGGCCAGATAGCCGAACATCAGGGCATGGTAGGTGGAGAAAAGCCTGGGACGATGGCCCATCGGCTCGATCAGCTGAACCCAGCGCATCGACCGGCTGATCAGGGCCGCAACGGAGCAAATGATGCACAGGAGGATGTAGAAGGGACTGGCGGTGGCCATTTTGGCCCAGACCTCCGAAAAATCCTGGTTACGGAACGTCAGCCACAACAGGAGGATTCCGATTCCCAGAAAAAAAAGGGTGCGGAAGAGGGTCTTCAGGTTTTTCAAGTCAGGACTTTACAGGCCGGTTCTCGTGGTCCGGGAAGCACAGCCAGGGTTTGAAGGTACGGGCTTCTTCGAAATCCATGCTGGCGTACGAAATCACGATGATCATGTCGCCCAAATACATGCGGCGGGCGGCAGGACCGTTGATGCACACCTGTCCGCTACCCCGTTGTCCGGTGATGACGTAGGTTTCCAGGCGCTCCCCGTTGTTGATGTTCAGGATATGAACTTTCTCCCCTTCGATCAGGTTGGCGGCATCCATCAGGTCGGGATCGAGCGTGATGCTTCCGACATAATGCAGCTCGGCCTGGGTGATCCGTGCGCGGTGAATTTTCGATTTCAGGACCTGGATTGTCATAAGCCCGCAAAGGTAGGAATTTCGGGTGTTGACATTTTGAGGCGGTACTTCGACAAGCTTAGGCCCTTCGACGAGCTTAGGCCCTTCGACGAGCTCAGGCCCTTCGACAAGCTCAGGGACCAGAGTTAACCGGTTGGTGAGCCTGTCCGATAGCTATCGGACGAACCACGGCCCTTCGACGAGCTCAGGGACCAGTTATCTGAAACTATATCTATATCCTCAACCTGCCCTTCGACGAGCTCTGGGACCGGAATTTAACCGGTTGGTGAGCCTGTCGAACCACGACCCTTCAACAAGCTCAGGGACCAGGTAATTAAAAAGGGAGCCCCGTAAGGCCCCCTTTTCGAACATTCAGTTTATTGAATTAAAAATCACCCGCTTCCACGTAAGTGATCTTCTCGGGCTGTATCCATTTCTTCATGGCTGCATTCACTTCGGCCACGGTCAGTTTCGCCATTTTGTCTTCCATCTGCTGATCCCAGGTCATGGTGCGGTCCAGGTTCAGGTAGGTATTCAAACGCGAACACAACTCACGGTCCTGGCTGCGGCTCACGTTGCGGCTTTGCAG
>JAULUX010000041.1:0-11355 GCA_032111385.1 Bacteroidia bacterium | reverse complement strand
AACTTCTACAACGACTTACACCCTGATCGCCACAGACGCCAATGGTTGCAACGATACTGTCACCACCACGGTGACAGTGAATCAGCTAGTGATGTCGCCTATTCCTGATCAGGTGTATTGCGAAGGCGGTTCTGCCACATTGAACGCACAGGCCGGACTTTCAGCCTACAACTGGAGTCCCGCAACAGGACTCAGCTCAAACGGTATCGCAAGCCCCATAGCTTCGCCCACCTCGACCACCACCTACACCCTGATCGCCACCGATGCCAACGGATGCAACGATACAGTCACCACCACGGTGACGGTCAACCGGCTCACGTTGTCGACTATCCCCAACTCGGTTTTCTGTGAGGGAGGTTCTGCTACCTTGAACCCGCAAACGGGCCTGAGTGCCTACAACTGGAGCCCAACGGCCGGACTCAGTGCGAACAACATCGCGAATCCCGTGGCATCACCCACAACAACCACGACTTACACACTCATCGCCACCGATGCCAACGGTTGCATCGATACTGCGACCACAACCGTCACAGTCAATTCGCTGCAGCTCAATGCAACACCCAGCGCATCGGTGTGCAATGGCTTTACCGCAAACCTCAGTGCAACTCCCGGACTTTCATCCTACATCTGGTCGCCTGCTACCGGCTTGAGTGCAACCAACCTTGCCAATCCCATCGCCAATCCAAGTACTACGACCACTTACACCTTGATCGCTACCGATACCAACGGCTGCAGGGATACAGCCTACAGTATTGTCTCGGTGAACGGTCTTAGCGTTACGGCAGCGGCCAATCAACCCGTTTGCCTCGGGAATTCAGTAGCACTCAATGGCACACCCGGTTTGGTTTCCTATGCATGGTCACCCACCACCGGCCTCAGCGCATCCAACATCGCCAACCCGAGTGCTACTCCGATGGTCACCACGACCTATTCGGTCATCGCCACTGATGCCAATGGATGCACCGGAACAGCATCCACGACCATCACTGTCAACCAACTCACGCTGCCACCTATCCCCGGTTTCGTTTTCTGCGAAGGAGGATCTGCCCTATTGAATGCACCAGCTGGACTCAGCTCCTATAGTTGGAGTCCGGCTGCAGGACTCAGTTCGACGAGCACAGCCAATCCCTTGGCTTCACCCACATCGTCCACTAACTATACGCTCATCGCCACCGATGCGAACGGATGTATTGACACAACGACAACAACCATCACGGTCAACTCGCTTCAGCTGACAGCCACGCCCAGTGCTTCGGTATGCAACGGCTTCACCGCTAACCTCAGTGCCACCCCCGGACTGGCCTCCTACTCCTGGACACCGGCTGCAGGTTTAAGTGCAACCAACATTGCCAATCCCATCGCCAATCCTACTTCAACCACCACTTACACCCTGATCGCGACGGATGCCAACGGTTGCCGCGACACAGCTTACAGTTCGGTCAGTGTAAACGGCCTAACGGTGATTTCCGCGGTCAACCAACCGGTTTGTATTGGAGGATCCGTATCACTCAACGCGACACCGGGACTGGCTTCCTACTCCTGGTCACCGGCGACCGGACTGACTGCAGCCAACGTGGCTAACCCAATCGCCACCCCGACCACCACCACCACGTACACCGTCGTAGCGACTGACGCCAACGGCTGCACTGGAACAGCAACAACCACCATCACTGTCAACCAACTCACGCTTGCATCTATTCCCAACCAGGCCATTTGTGAAGGGGGCGCTATACCCTTACTTGCACAAGCAGGAATGACCACCTACAACTGGAGTCCATCTATAGGATTAAGTGCAAATTCCATTTACAATCCCATTGCTTCTCCGACGTCCACAACGTCTTATACTTTGATCGCCACCGACGCCAACGGATGCAGCGATACGATCACGACAACCGTCACCGTCAATTCTATAGCACTTAGTGCAACACCTACTGCATCGGTTTGCAACGGTTTCACTACAACGCTGAATGCCACGCCAGGATTAGCCTCCTACTACTGGTCTCCGGCCATCGGTTTGAGTGCTACCAACATTGCCAGTCCCGTGGCCAATCCGAGCTCTACGACTACCTACACCCTGGTTGCAAGCGATGCCAACGGCTGCACTGACACCGCTTACAGCATTGTCACTGTGAACGGGTTGACAATCACTGCTGCCGCTGACCAATCTTTATGTTCGGGTGGATCCGTTCCTCTTTCAGCCACTCCGGGTCTATTCTCGTACTCCTGGTCCCCCGCAACCGGATTAAATGCTAGCAACATTTCCAATCCGAACGCCTCACCGGCCACTACCACCACATATTCGGTTATCGCCACAGATGTCAACGGATGCACAGGATCAGCCAGTACTACCATAACAGTGAATTCGCTTTCACTATTCGCTACTCCCAGCGCTTCGGTTTGCAACGGATTTCTGGCTAATCTCAACTCCACTCCCGGGCTAGTATCGTATTCATGGACGCCGGCTACAGGATTGAGCTCCACCACCATTTTTAATCCGGTAGCGAATCCATCTGCAAGCACAACGTACATGCTGGTGGCCACTGATGTAAATGGATGTATCGACACTGCCTATAGCATCGTCACCGTCAACGGACTTGCGGTGACCGCCGGTGCCGATCAATCCGTATGCCTTGGAGGATTTGTCCCACTCAATGCCACACCCGGACTGGTTTCCTACTCATGGACACCTTCCGGTTCATTGAGCTCGGGCGCTTCGGCCAATCCCAACGCATCACCGTCTACCACAACCACCTACACCGTCGTCGCTACCGATATCAATGGTTGTACAGGAACAGCCAGCACCACAGTCACGGTGAACAGCCTGAACCTGGCACCGATCTCAACGGACAGTATCTGTCCGGGACAAAGCACAACCCTTTCGGCACAGGGAGGACTGACCAATTACAGCTGGAGTCCTGCAGCAGGATTAAGTTCCTCAGGCATACCGAATCCTTCCGCCTCGCCAGCCACTACCACCGTTTATACTTTGGTTGGTACCGATGTGAACGGTTGCGTCGATAGCGTAAGCACCACCGTTTCGGTTTACAACCCTACCATCACCACCAGCGCGGACACGATGGTTTGCATAGGAGGAACTGCTTCCCTTACTGCTACCTCAGGATTCGACGCCTACCAATGGACGCCTGCAGTCGGACTGAGCGCCTACAACGTTCCTCTGGTGTATGCCAGTCCTGACTCCGGTATCACCTACTCCGTAACCGCGACGGATGCGAACGGCTGCACTGCTTCTGCAAATATTTCTATTGCGGTCAACACATTGAATCTTTTCGCAGCCCCTGATACAGGCATCTGCCCCGGAGAAAGCGTACAACTCCAATCGACCACCGGACTGGCCAGTTATCAATGGAGCCCTTCTGCCGGACTCAGCGCAAGCAACATATCTGATCCTACAGCTAGCCCGCTGCAAACCCGGACCTACACCGTTGTCGCTACCGACACCAACGGATGTTCCAACAGCAGGACCCTAACGGTAACCGTATACGACAGGCCTGATGCCGATTTCAGCTTCACTCCCGAAGAGCCATCGCTCAACACTCCGCTGGTCAACTTCATTGACCAGTCTGATAACCCCAGTGCCTGGTGGTGGAATTTCGGCGACGGCACCACCGGATCGCAGGACCAGTACCCTGCTCACACCTACGATTCAGCCGGCACTTATTCCGTCCAATTGACAGTGGCCAATACATTCGGATGCCGCGATTCCATTACGAAGCTCATCCGAATCAAATCCAACTACTCATTCTGGCTCCCCAACGCCTTCAGCCCCAATAACGACGGAGCGAATGAATTCTACAAAGCCGAAGCCTTCAATATCCAATTCGAGCAGCTGATGGTATTCAACCGGTTTGGCGAAGTCTTGTTCACCAGCAACCGACTGGAAGAAGGCTGGGACGGGAATTATTTGGGTGCTCCTGCCCAAGAAGGCACTTATGTATGCCTTGTTCGGTACCGCGATCCGGACAACATGAGCCAGGAAATCAGCAAGGCATTCAGTCTGATCCGCTGACACCGCGAATCGATTTTATTTGCGGGTCTTGACCGCCCTGGTGATTTCTTGACAGCCTTTGTCACTTTCCACATTCTGCCGGTTTTACACATCCGGTACTCCATCGACCAAATGTAGCCGGTGAAAACTGCCTGTTGATAAGATCGATTCCGAAGCACATGCGGAATTCATCCTTCATTTTAACTTCAGTTCACCAAACCTATCACACCATGAAACAACAAGTAATCATCGCGTCGGCCATCGGCGCAATCGCATCCTTCCTGCTTGGCTGGCTTCTGTGGGGCGTACTGACGATGGACTATTTCAATTCAAACCTGAGCCCGGTGTACATCGGACTTCAGAAAAACCCACCGGTGATGTGGATGATCTTCGCATCGCAAGTGATCTGGAGCGTACTGTTGGCGACGCTCATGGATAAAAGCGGCACGAGCGGTTTCCTGGGCGGAATGCAAACTGGAGCCTTTTTGTTTTTCATGGTCGAATCGGCTTTCATAGGCATGACACATGCCACCCTGGACATCTACGCAAATCACACGGTCATGGTGGTCGACATTGCGCTGAACACCGTATTCGGAGCGATGGTAGGCGGAATCATCGGCTGGTGGCTGGGTAGAAAACCTGCTGCAAGTTAAGAGGCCCGTTCCCGTTAAAAGCCCGCTTCCATCACTCAGGACGTTGACAATTCGCCTGCGAGGTTTCGACAATATTCCCTGATCATATCGCGGGTTCGGCGAAACGCATCCATCACCTCTTCCTGCGTTCCGGTGGCTTTGGCCGGATCGGGAAAATTATGATGAATGACTTTTGCCGCCGGAAAGAAAGGACAACGCTCATGCGCGTGGTCGCAAACGGTGATGACCAGATCAAAGGCCATGTTGTTATATTCATCCACATGATTAGACGTGTGATTTGAGATGTCTATGCCGTCTTCGGCCATCACTTCCACCGCCTTGGGATTCAGACCGTGCGTTTCCACACCGGCGCTAAAAACATCGGCACTATCGCCAGCGTATTTTCGCAGATAGCCTTCGGCCATCTGGCTTCGGCAGCTGTTGCCGGTACACAGGACCAGGATGTTCTTTTTCATAATTGATCTCAATATCGCCAACGGTTCGCCAGTGCTACCAGGGAAAGCATTACAGGAACTTCTATCAATACACCGACAACGGTAGCCAGCGATGCACCCGAATTGAGTCCGAACAAGGCGATGGCCACGGCCACGGCCAGTTCGAAGAAATTACTGGCTCCTATCATAGCTGAAGGAGCGCATATAGCATGCGGTAACTGCAGGAAACGACCGGAAAACCAACTGAGAAAAAAAATGAAATAGGTTTGGATGGTGAGCGGAATAGCAATCAGCACTATGTTGAAAGGCTGATCAACAATCTTTTCGCCCTGGAATGCGAATAATAGCACCAGCGTTAAGAGCAACGCCATAATTGAAACCGGCTTTAAAGCGGGAAGGAACTTCTGAGCAAACCAATCCTTTCCCTTGCTGGCAATCAGGAACCTATTGCTGGCGTATCCTGCTACCAAGGGAATGACAACAAAGATGAACACCGACCACACCAGCGTATCCATAGGAATTTGAATATCGCTCACGCCCAGTAACAGCTGTACAATGGGAATGAACGCTACTAACAGCACCAGGTCATTCACCGATACCTGGACGAGGGTGTAATTTGCATCACCTTTGGTCAGGTACGACCAAACGAAGACCATTGCCGTACAGGGAGCCGCTCCCAGGAGGATCGCACCGGCGGTATACTCCTGCGCCAGGCCTGCATCAATCACCCCTGCGTAGACCACATCGAAAAACAGCCAGGCGAACAAAGCCATCGTAAAGGGCTTGATCAACCAGTTCACCACCAACGTAAGCCCGAGTCCCTTCGCCTCCCTGCCCACGCGGGTGATGGAAGAAAAATCGATCTGCACCATCATAGGATAGATCATCAACCAGACCAATATCGCCACCGGGATATTCACCCGGGCGATCTCTAACTGACTGATCACAGCGATAGAATCGCCAAGCACTCTCCCCAACAAGATCCCTGCAGCAATACAGGCCAGGACCCAAAGAGTGAGGTAACGTTCGAATGTTCCCATGAAATCTAATTTCCGGGTTAAAAATAGTTCATGCCGGTCTGGTTCATGTTAAATCATTTGAAAGCCTCACATGAATCCATTAAAAAAACGAATGTTGTAAATAGCGTAAATAATGGGTTGAATCCTCGATGGGAATTCCAGCTCAAGTTGATGAACAAGCCGTTACGTTTAAGGATGGGGCGTCCTTGACGCATACCCCTTGCTTGAAGTAAACATATACTGAACGGCCGAAAGGAGGGGATTGAATGGGAATCTCAAAGCGGAATAAACCTACTTTGATTTTCAAAACACTGATATTCAATGTATTAATTGAATTAACAAAAAAGAAATCCTAAAAAAGGTGTGAAACCCGCATCCGGGTTGTACCTTCGTGTCCGAGCATTAAAGAGTGAATTGCTTTTCTACGGTCGTTGGATACCGTTGACAAACAAAACACGTTAAAAAACATCTCCAATACGGCATTCAGCCTAACACAATTCACCCTCTTTCGTCAATTCAATCCTGTTCCCATTCTGATTTCCAAATACACGAGCTGACCATTCCGGCTTGTATTCCATCCCCCAACCATCGCTTCACATTAATTTAAAGCATAACCCGCCTGGTCAAACAGGCACAAAACAATCATCAATGAAAAAAGGCAAAGTGAAATTCTTCAACGAAACCAAAGGATTCGGATTCATCGTAGAAGATAACGGACAAGACATCTTCGTCCACGTATCCGGACTGAAGGAAGACATCCGTGAGAATGACATCGTAGAATATGAAACCGAGCAGGGCAAACGCGGCATGAATGCCGTGAACGTTCGTCGTGCAGCGGGTAACTGATAGCAGTACTCCATTCTAAGACCGTTTACAGGGTCCGCGCCTCCGGGTTGCGGACCCTTTGTTTTTGTCGGGCATCCATCCGCCTTGGCCGGAAAGGTCAAAGTGTTTTTTTACGGCCATATCTCTCCTTTCGAAATGCCTGTCCATTGATTCTACTATCCAAATTTTATTAAATTTAGATAGTTTAATATTCAAATTATATATAATTTAGATAATTCATTATCCATATTTAACTAAATTCGGATAGAAACTAAAGGCTTTCAGATGGAAAAAATCAACAGATATATTGAAAATCAGCTGATTAAATCGATTGGCAGCAACAAGGTTCTGTTATTGTACGGCACCCGTAGGGTTGGCAAGACCTTTTTAATTCGGTCCATTCAAGAAAAACAGGGGTCGAAAACCCTTTTCCTGAACGGGGAAGACTTCGATGTACAGGAATTGTTCAAGAAGCGCTCAATTGCAAATTACCAAACCATACTGGGCGACTGTTCCCTTTTGATCATCGATGAGGCTCAGGCCATTCCAGAAATCGGTAAAGCACTGAAATTGATGATCGACTCCTTTCAACACCTGACCATACTTGCGACCGGGTCCTCGTCGCTCGATCTGGTCAACTCATCAGGAGAACCACTTACAGGGAGACAGTATGCATTCACCTTATACCCATTTGCACAAACGGAGCTGAGCGAAACACCTTTCGAAGCGTTGCAGCGTCTGGACGAACGGCTCGTATTCGGCAGCTATCCGGAAGTCATCCACATTCCAGGCAGGGAAGAGAAATCCTTGTACCTGCAGCAACTGGTACAATCGTATCTGCTAAAAGATATCCTGGCCTATTCCGGTATCAGGCATGCCGACAAGATTTTCTCCCTGCTCCGGCTCATTGCATTCCAGGCCGGTTCAGAGGTTTCTTACAATGAACTGGGCAATCAACTGGGCATGAGTAAAATAACCGTGGAAAACTACCTCGATCTATTGAGCAAGGTGTTTATCCTCTACAAACTACCCTCTTACAGCAGTAATCACCGCAGTGAGATCGCGAAAGGAGCCAAGTGGTATTTCTTCGACAATGGTATCCGCAATGCCGTCATCAACGACTTCCGGATGCCGGCATTGAGGAATGACATGGGGGTGCTTTGGGAAAGCTATGTGATCTCGGAGCGGATCAAAAAAATGCGCTATCAACGATCTCTGACTCAATTTTATTTCTGGAGAAATTACCAGCAGCAGGAGGTCGATCTCATTGAAACCGAGAATGGACAAATGAGAGGATTCGAAATCAAACTCTCGCCCGGTAAGAAATTCAAAACATCGTCAGCCTTCAAGGCGACCTATCCCGATTGTAAAATTGAACCGGTTCATCGGGACAATTACCTTGATTTCATCCTCTAAGCTATAAGTTGGAAGATGATGGTTACGCACTGAACCGCAATTGAAACAATCGGGATCCATTCAGGAATTGCATCAGTAATGCATCATTCCAATTCAATCCTATTTCCCCTTTTGATTGTATGGACTTGGCCAATGTTCACTACTTTGGATTCGTATTTCGAATCCTCCGTTCATGGCCAAAAGCAAGGTAGATAAGGGTTCATCCAGTCGGATATCCGGGCAGGGAAATGATTCCGCATGGCGTCTGTTTTACATCGCGGGCATCTGTGTTGTGACCTGCCTGCTGTATCTACGCACCCTGGATTACGGATTCGTTCTGGACGATGCCTACTACTACGTGGAAAACACTGTGGTGCAGAAAGGGGTTAAGGCTATTCCACAGATCTTTTCAGATGGCAGCCTCAATGGATATTACCGGCACGAGGCCCAGCAAGAAGCTTACGGGGCGGCTTACCGTCCGCTCACGCTGAGCACCTTCGCCCTGCAACACCAGCTGGTGGGAATCAATGCAAAGGCAGGTCACCTGATGAATATCCTGCTGGCCATGATGAACGGCATCCTTTTGTTTTCCCTTCTTCGCAGACTCTTCAGCTCCTGGCCGGTACACCTCAGCGGAACCATTGCGCTACTCTTTGTGGCCCATCCGGTTCATACGGAGGTGGTATGCAACATCAAAAGCCGTGATGAACTGCTCGCCGGATTTTTCATCCTTCTATCCTTAAGAAATCTGTTGAACGGTGCAGCAGTTCGCACCGAACGGCTCCCGATTGCTCCGGCTCTGATCTTCCTCTGCGCCCTGTTTTCAAAAGAGAGCAGTATTGCATTCATCGCTGCCGTTCCGTTGCTGCTGCATTATTCAGGGAAAAGCGGATGGAAGTCGCATGCCAGAGCGATTGTTCCATTTCTGACAGTTGCCGGTGTATTCCTCGCCGCCAGGTATCTGGCCGTGGGTACAGGAAGTTCCGCTTCGGGTGATCGCATCCTTTACAATACCCTCTATGCCGCGCAAAATGCGTCGGAACTCTGGGGAACCAAACTCAGTATATTGCTTCAGTTCCTGAAGCAGGGGATTTTCCCCTACATGCTCAGTTATGACTATTCGTACAATCAACTTCCGGTCACCGATTTCCTTTCCTTCACGGCCCTGTTTTCGCTGGGATTGCATCTGCTGCTGGGTTTCCTCGTTGTTCGTGGCATACCCCATAAGGATCCGATCGCACTGGGACTCGCGCTGTTCTTCATCGCCTCCATCGTCACCAACAACCTGTTGTTCAGCATCGGCAGCACATTCGCCGAACGGTTCCTTTATCTTCCTGTAGCGGGTCTTCTACTGGCCGTTGCCGCGGCAATTTCCAAACTCAGGGATCGCCTATTCGCGGACAGGCGTTACCGGTATATACTTCCGGCAATTGCCGTTCACATGATGTTGGTGTTCTTCACGATCGCATCGGAAAGGGTTCCGGTGTGGGCCGACAACAGCACTTTGTACCGATCGGGGCTTATGACATCCCCTCGATCAGCCCGTGTGCACTTCGATGTGGGATCGGACATGCTGGCCGTTGCCGGTACGGCTGTTGATCCGAATGACCGCCTCGACTTGCTCAACCAGGCAGAGCGTGAACTCCGCAAAAGCGTGGAGATACTTCCTGAATATACCGAAGCCCTCTACAATCTTTCCGTCTTGAGTATTCAGCGTGGTGATACTACCGGTGCTATTTCAGGTTACAAAAAAACCCTGGCAACGGATTCTGCACACCGTCCGTCGCTGATCAATACCGCATACCTGTACCTGATGCGCTCCGAAACCGATTCATCGCTGGTTTACCTGAACAAGCTGATGCGTATTTATCCGAACGACAACGACGGATTTCTGAATCTCTCCTATCTCTACTACCTTGAGAAAGACACCGTGCGTGCGCAGTTCTTCGCAAACGAGGGTATGCGGCTTTATCCCGAGGTGGCTGACCATTACCGGAACATGGCGGCCGCATGCCTGCTGGCGGGCGACTCAGTGGAAGCGCGCAAATACCTGGACCAGTTTCTTTACAGGGGCGATGGGCGATGAGAGGTGAATTTCCGGAGAATTTGCGGCTATACCTTGTAAGCTTTCCGGATCATCGTCATGAACATGCCATCGGATAGCCACTTCCGTAACGTGATCATCATCGGCGCGGGAGCTCCAACCGGATAACGCATGCGGGAACTGCCGTCGCTTGCCGCCTTCAAAATCATAGCCGCTACCTTTTGCGGATCTTCAGCATCCTTCATTGCTTTTTCCGCTGCTGCGGCAAACTTAGCGAGGTAGCCGTCGTAGGCATTCGTTCCTTCGGGCTTAACAAACACACGACTGCGTCCGGTGAATTCGGTAGCGATCAATCCGGGTTCGACCAACTTGAGGCGGATGTTGAACGGAAGCAACTCGTACTGTAACGATTCCGTAAAGCCTTCCACAGCGAATTTGGTGCTGTGGTAGATACTATACAATGGGAAAGTGATCTTCCCGCCCATGCTGGAGATCTGAATGATGATACCGGACTGTTTGGGGCGCATGTGTTTGACAGCCTCGCGGGTAACGCGCATGAGTCCGACCACGTTAGTGTCGAATTGCTTTTGGATGGTTTCATCCGTCATGGCTTCGAATACGCCGTCCACGCCGTAACCGGCATTGTTCACCACGACATCAATCGTTCCGTAGGATTGAATCGCTTCCTTAAAAGCACTGGCAACGCTGTTGCTATCGGTTACATCCAAGGCAACAACCTTCACGTTCGATAGAGACTTGAACGTTCCACCATCCGCCGGGTTGCGCATGGTGGCCACCACGTTCCATCCGGCTTGAGCGAATTCCTTTACTGCGGCTTTACCGATTCCGCTGCTGCTACCTGTGATAATGACTGTCTTCTTCATGTGCTGTTGGTTGATTGCGGGTGCAAACGTAAGGACAGAATCACGGGTAGACAACATTGGAGCGTACTCCATGGTTCGAATTTATTTTTTCCAGC
>JAULUX010000040.1:0-24717 GCA_032111385.1 Bacteroidia bacterium | reverse complement strand
GTTCATTCACTCCCTCAGCAACGGCATCTGATCTCTTTCCAATCACCCCACATGGCCCTCAACAAGAACCACGAATTCGAAGAACTGGACGGTGTGAAATGCTGCATCGTGGAACGATCGGTAGATGCCGGCCGGGCCGCTTTCCTGAAGAACCTGCTTGAAGGCAACGGTTACACCGTGGTCGTGCACGGCATTGTTCCGAAAGCTGCACCTGTTGCCGAGGGAGAAACGGCGCCTCCACCGCCTGCACCCAGCCAATTCACCGTGGGGGTGACCGACATGACCTTCAATTCCATCAATGCCATTTACGGGAGATTTTTAAGGACCTCCGCAGGAGAAGTCGTAACATTGCCCTATTGGCAGCAGCGTGATTCCAAATCGGAGGATCTTCCGTATTTCGAGACGGGAAAAAACGCGTGGCATCCCCAAGCCTGATCAGGCCATCAGCACCCGCCAGTAAAACCGCGGATCCTTCAATCTGCCACGCAAGTCGATATCCTCGAACATGCAGGCTATCGTATCGCGCAATTCCGCTGAGCGCGAGGCCTTATTCACCACCAGGTTGAAAAGCCAGGGGAAACGAACGAGTTCCTGCATCCTCTTACTCAGATTCAGTTCAGGCCACAGACGATCATAAACGGCTTCGTCGTAGGCTTTCATCCGCTCAGCTGAATAATCTCCTTCGCATGATGCGACAACCTCGGCAGCCTTCAGTCCACTGATCATCGCGTTGCCGATCCCTTCGCCGGTGAAAGGATCGATGAGCGAACCTGCATCGCCCAGCAGGATGTAACCATCACCGGAGATCGGCCTACGCTTCGAACCTAACGGCAA
The DNA here is from genome assembly GCA_032111385.1 of Bacteroidia bacterium. GTDB lineage: Bacteria > Bacteroidota > Bacteroidia > AKYH767-A > OLB10 > JAJTFW01. The sequence continues at coordinate 23,883 of JAULUX010000040.1, read as the reverse complement.
TCCATAACCGCGAACAGGACCTTCGGGCACAGCATCTGCGAAACGCCTGCTCAACACAGGATGCTCGCGGATGATCCGGTCCATTTTCTCCTTCAGGTTGATGCGCTTACGGGAAACGACATCGCTTCTAAGACCGACTCCTACATTCGCCGCCCCGTTTTTCAATGGGAAAATCCAGAAGTAGCCCGGCAGGAAGTCCGGCAGGAAATGCAATTCAATGTATCCCTTAGGATCAAGGTCCTTGACCCCCCGGTAATACTTCCTCAATCCGGCGCAATAGTGCTCATCCTCCACTTGAATGCCTCCAACGGATCGTGCAAAACGGCTCTGGGCACCATCTGCAGCAATCAACAGGTCGGTTCGGAATTCATTTGCTCCTGTCGAATCCCCGATGATCCACATCCCCTCCTCCCTTCGGAAATTTTCAATACGAACGCCGGTATGTACAGTCACCCCGTTCGCCGACGCAGCCTGTGTGAACAGCCAGTTGTCGAAATCCATCCGTCGCGTAATGAATCCCGGTGCCAGATCAGTGCCTGCTTCCTTGCGAAAAGGCAATTTGAGGCTTTTTCCATTGGGAGCAAAAAATTCAACTCCATACGACTCCATGGTAAAGTCCTGATGACGAAGATCGGCAGCAAGTGCAGGGTCGATTCGGTTGAGCGTCAACACCACTTTCCCGCTCAGTGCGTCGCCGCACACCTTGTCGCGCGGAAAAGTGCTTTGGTCAAGCAAAAGGACCGGAATACCCCGCCTGGACAAAGCCAAAGCCACGGTACACCCGGCCGGACCCGCACCGACAACTGTAACCGGATGCCTTTGCATGGCGGAAAATTAGCAGTTACGGGGTAAGGGACCCGGTAAATCCGGAACAATTCACCGATTACCGACGTAAAAGCGATCTGACCATGAACCAGCACCGCGCATTTCGCAAGATCGACAGGAAGATCTACAACATCTTCCTGGTGGTGATCGCCATCGCCATTTTAAATGCTGTCATCAGCACCTCGACACTGAGGAACAGCCACAGGATCACGAGCGAACTCGTGCACACCACGAGTCCCTCGCTCGACGCGCTTGACCGGTTCAATCTCCTGGTCAACCGGGCCGAATTACTGACCACCAACTGGGTTTACTTTCCGGAAAAGGAAATCGAAAGAGCCGAATTGAAAATGCTCAATGATGTTTCCTTCATCGCTTTGCGCGGCAGGCTACAGGGCCTGATGACGCACTGGGAGGACACCATGCACACTGCCAGGATCAATATGCTCCTGACCGACTACGAAACATTGATCGGGCAACAGACAGCGATCATGCGCATGCTTCCGGATCCGGTTGACCACCTCGATTCGCTCAAAAAAATGCAATCCATCGCGCTACTGGAAACGATAGTCTTACCTGAATGCAAGCGGATCAGCAGAGAACTGGAACGCATCTCCGTCGCCCGATCAAAAATGGCGGTCGCGGAACAGGACCGCATGCTGTACGGATTCAACCGGCTGCAGGTATTGGTATTCGGTATCGCCTTGCTCATCATCTGTTCAATCGTGTTTGCGGCGGGAATGATCGCTCAATCGGTTATTCATCCGGTTATGCAGGTCCGAAAAATCATCCTCCGTATGGGCAAGGGGGAACTTCCCGACACCGATATCCGCATACCCAGGAACGCCGTGGGAGAAATGATCGTCGCGTTGTCGGAAATGGTGGAAGGCTTCAGGCGCACCTCACGCTTTGTAGAGGAAGTGGGCAAAGGAAACCTCCAGGAGGACTTCACTCCCCTCAGCGAACGGGATGTTCAAGGACATGCATTGATTCGAATGCAGAAACGGTTGGTGGATGCCGCAGACCAGGAGAAGATACGCCGATGGTCGGATGAAAGCATTGTGGAATTGAACCGCATCATCCGCTCTGAAAAAGAAGACATGAACGACATGCTCGAAAAAACCGTCGAGCTCGTCGTTGACCGTTTGAAAGTGGAGCAAGCCGCCATCTTCATTTTCAACAACGAAGACATGAACGACCTGCACATCCAGCTTGGTGCACACCTTGGACTGAATCAGAAGATCCTGAACAGTCACCGGTATGAGTTGAAAAACGGACTCATCGGACAGGTATTTCAAAAAGCTGAGGCGGTTCAACTGAAGGGTGCTTACGACCCCTATTTCACCATCGAAAAAGAAACGGAGGAATCGACCACCTGCAATATTCTCATCCTTCCCCTGATCACCGGCGGCAAGGTCGTGGGAGCGCTGCATGTGGCCAGCCTGTGCCCGATCAACGAAGAAAAGGTCTCCCTGCTTGAAAAACTATCCGAACCGATCGCAGCAAGCATTTACACCTGGAGGGCGAATCTGCTCAACAGACAGCTTCTTGATCAATCGAAGAAACAGGCTGAAGAGCTTGCCTATCAGGAGCAGGAGCTGAAACAAGTCAATCATAACCTTCAGGAAAAAGCGCGGCTTCTGGGTGAAAGCAACGATGAGATCGAACGTGCCCGCCAAAGCCTTGAATTCAAAGCAAAGCAGCTCGAACAGAGCAACCGCTACAAATCGTCGTTCCTGGCCAATATGAGCCATGAGTTGCGCACCCCACTCAATAGTATCCTGATCCTGGCTAAACTTCTTTCCGACAACCGCAGGGCGAACCTCGACGATAAACAGGTGGAACATGCGCGCATCATTCACAAATCGGGTTCTGACCTGCTCAACCTGATCAACGACATCCTGGACCTGTCCAAGATCGAAGCGGGAAGGATCGACCTGAACTGCGAATCGGTCGAACCCAAGATCTTCGCCGCCGAAATGCACATGTTGTTCAAGCATTATGCGGAGGATCGCAAGATACGCTTCAAGGCAAAGAGCGATTGCGGTTCGGAGAAGTTATACACCGACAGACAGCGTCTGGATCAAGTGGTGAAGAATCTACTATCGAACGCACTAAAATTCACCGCGCCCGGAGGATTGGTAGAATGTTTGTTGACCACAGGAAGGCCCGACATCTCATTCAAGGAGATCGGACTGATCAACGCAAAAGAGGTCATTTGCATTTCGGTGAAAGATAACGGTATCGGCATTCCGAAAGAGAAGCATGCACAGATCTTCGAAGCTTTCCAGCAGGCCGATAATTCAACCAGCCGTCGTTTCGGCGGAACAGGACTGGGGTTGACTATCTCCAAGGAACTCGTCCAGCTTATGGGTGGAGAAATCCACCTCGAGAGTGAAGAAGGCATCGGCAGCTGTTTTACTGTGTACCTGCCTGCACAAGTTCAAGCGGATGCCAAAGAAAGTCAACCCGACTTGGATCACTCCGATGCGGAAAATGTTTCATCTTCCATAACTCAACAACAATTGCAGGAAAGTGAACCGGCCCTTCAGATCAGGGTTCCTTCCATCGAAGTAAAGGATGACCGGCACAACCTGCAACCCGGCGATCGAACCATCCTGATCATCGAGGACGATTACATTTTCGCTTCCATGATGATGCTCCACTGCCACAGAAAAGGATACAAGGCGGTGATTGCGCTGGACGGTGCCGAGGGACTGGATTGTGCAGAGCGGTTCCGCCCCCATGCCATCATCCTCGACCTGCGCATGCCGGTGATGGATGGCTGGACAGTATTGAAGCGGATCAAACAGATTGAACACTTGAGGAATATCCCGATCCATGTCCTTTCAGCAGTGCAGAAAAACCGCTTGAGCCTCGACATGGGAGCAGTAAGCTACCTGAAAAAGCCCACAAGCCAGGAAGAGATCGAACAATTATTCGATTTGATCAATACCGGGAAGGAAGTACCGAGGCAAGTACTGTATGTTGGAAACGATTCGAAAGAAGAGGAACGCATCAGCCACAGACTACGGGAGCAAGGACAGGCATTCATAATAAAATCAGTATCAAATCTGCATGAAGGCGAATGTCTGGCTATCCAAACCCGATTTTGCGGAATGATCATTGGAAGCGACATCCCGGTCTCAGAACTGGGAATGCTGCAAGGATTTGAGGGACTCAAAGGCATCCCATCAGTCACAATCGACCAATTGGAAGATGAGCTGCCCTGCAAAAAATCAGTCTTATGCAATGATTCCGGATCAGGACCGCTGCCTCCAGAAACTGAACTCCGTGGAAAAACTGTTTTGTTAGTAGACGATGACATGCGAAACATCTATTCGCTGACCCATGTGTTGGAAGAGGAGGGCATTAAAGTCATCAGCGCATACAATGGACGGCAGGCCATCACCCAACTGGAAGCGCACGGAGAAGAAGTCGATGTCGTGCTGATGGACATGATGATGCCCGAGCTGAACGGTTATGAAACCACCCGTCTTATCCGACAAAGGCCACACTGGAAACTACTACCCATCATTGCCGTCACCGCGCAAGCCATGCAAGGCGACCGCGAAAAATGCATGGACGCCGGTGCTTCGGACTTCTTGAGCAAGCCTGTGAAAACGGAGGAGTTGCTTTCACTGCTGAAGGTTTGGATGTACCGGTAGCACGTGTAGAAACCAGTCTTTATTTGATTGGTGAGCGGAGAGACGGAACCAACAGCCCTTCGACAAGCTCAGGGACCAGTCTTTATCCGGTTGGTGAGCTTGTCCGATAGCTATCGGACGAACCAGCGCCCTTCGACAAGCTCAGGGACCAGTCTTTATCCGGTTGGTGAGCTTGTCCGATAGCTATCGGACGAGCCAGGACTGATCGAATCTCCCTCAATTTGCCCTTCGCATGCCGGTTGGCTACTTTTACACAAAGTCCAGCTCCATGTCCCTACGGTTCCTGCTCCTCGTTTCAATCTTCCTAACAGCTTTCCGTGCCAGTGCACAGGAGGGGCATCGCATGTCGCCTTCCGAGCACTTGCTGCTGCCCCAGTACATGCAAAGCCGTGGTGTAAACCCCGGTACTGCCGCTGTCACTCCGCCCTCGAGCCCTGTTCGCACCATGGCCGAATGGGAAGAACTGCAGGCACTGGTTGTTGGCTGGAGATCCTATCCATCCATTTTGCGCGAAATCGTGCGGGCGGCCAAACAGGAAACGCGCGTGATCGTGGTGTATGCCAGTCCCGACAGCCCGACCTCCCTGACCAATTACCTGGCAGCCGGAGGGGTCGATACCGTGAATGTTTCCTTCCTGAACGCCCCGATCAATTCGGTATGGTCGCGTGATTACGGACCCTGGAGTGTTTACACCAACGATGTGGACAGCCTGCTCACGATCGACTGGATCTACAACCGTCCGCGTCCGTCTGACGATGCGGTACCGGTGGCCGTTGCGAATTACCTGAACACCCCCTTGTATCAGACCACCACCGCACCCTGGAACCTGGTACATACCGGTGGCAACTTCATGACCGACGGTTTAGGAACGGGATTCTCTTCGGATCTGGTGCTGGATGAAAATTCACCGGCAGGCGGATTCGGCATCAACCATACCGAGCCGGAGATCGACAGCATCATGCATGCCTTCATGGGCATCGACCGTTACATCAAAATGAATAAGCTTCCTTACGATGTCATTCACCATATCGACATGCACATGAAGCTGCTGGACGAGCAGACCCTGCTGGTGGGGCAATACCCACCGGGAGTTGCGGACGGCCCCCAGATCGAAGCCAACCTACTTTACGTCACCAGCACATTCAACTCCGCTTTTGGTACCCCCTACCGTGTGGTACGAATCCCTATGCCACCCGACAACGGATCATGGCCCAGCAACGGTGGCGATTACTTCACCTACACGAACAGCTCCTTCATCAACAAGACGATCATACTACCGGTATATGGCATCCCCCAGGATAGCATCGCCATCCAGCTCTACCGACAAGAACTCCCCGGATACACCGTTTTCCCGATCAACTGCGCGGGCATGATCGGCGCATTGGGAGCTTTACACTGCATCACCAAGGAGGTTGGTACCAACGACCCCTTGTTGATCAGCCACCAGCCCCTGCCAAACACCACGGACACAGTGAATACTTACACTGTCACAGCACGGATACAGCACCGAACAGGAATAGCGAATGCCGATCTGTACTGGAGAACGGACACCCTGCAACCCTGGCAAAGCGTTATGATGAATCCTGTAGGACCTACCTATTTTTGGAATGGAAGCATTCCCGCACAACCGGCCGGAACCAGAGTCTATTATTATATAGCTGCCACTTCGTCCAGCGGAAAAAGTCAAGTACGACCTTTGCCGGCACCGGCTGGGTATTGGAAGTTCGATGTGACCGGCATCACTGTCATGGCCGAAAACCAAGCCGTCAGCATGCAAGCTGTTTTCCCAAACCCCTGCAAGGCCATCACCTGTATCCCTCTGACAATGGCTTACTCTCAAACAGTGCAGGTCGACTTATTGGACATCCAGGGCAAGTTGGTGAAGCGCATTCATAATGGAACCCTTCCGGCCGGAGAACAAAAGCTGTTCTTCGACGCATCGACTTTACCCGCAGGTGTATTTATGATTCAGTGTTCCGGTCCCGGCGTCATTTCAAGACAACGCATCAGCGTGGTTCACTGATTGATCGGATTCCGTTCACTAAACTCAACTAAGTCCAAGACATTAAAAATTGATTATCAATAATTTAGTATCCAAAAAAGCAATTTCGCCCATGAGATTGCGGTCTTACGGCAACTAACCCTTTCCGGGTCACTGTTAATTTCTTATTTTTGCACCCCTTGCGTCGGACGGAAGCCAAGGCCGTTAAAATCGTTCTGAGATGGCTGATTCTCCATACATTATCCGGTTTATCCAACTTCCTGTTGGACAACATCCTTTCGGTTTCCGCATTGACGATTCGTTCTTTCAACAACATGAGGCTTCCATTATACGGGGAGCGGAAGTAGATGTCCAGGCGGTTCTCCATAAGAGTTCGAACGTGGCCATGCACCTCGACTTGGTAATGAAAGGACTGGTAAGTGTGGATTGCGTTCGTTGTCTCGAACCCTTCCAACTCCCGGTCGAAGTTTCCAAATCACTGGTAGTGAGGATGGTAGAAACGCCATCGGTCGAGGAAGACGACGAGGATACCATCCAAATCGCACTCGCAGCCCACGAGTTGGACCTCTCTCAGGCGCTCTACGACTTCCTTACTCTTGCGGTACCCTACAGTCCGGTGCACCCTGACAAGGCCGATAGAAGTTCGGGTTGTGACCCGGAGGTCCTGAAACACATCCGCCAGAGTGGAACCATCGAGGAACACCCTGACGGGGAAGCGGAAGGCGACGACCGCTGGAACATCCTCAAAAAGATCAAATTCAATTGAATACCAAATAACGATTTAGCTATCTCGAAGTCATGCCAAATCCCAAACACAAACACTCGAAATCCAGAAGAGACAAGCGCCGCACGCACTACAAGGCGACGGCCCCCACCCTGGCCATCGACCCCACCACGGGCGAAGCACACCTCTGGCACCGCGCTTACTGGCACGAAGGCAAGCTGTTGTACAAAGGCAAAGTGGTGATGGAGCGCGGAGCCTGATCCGTTTCCATCCCTGCATTACTTTCGTAATCAACCAACCGGCAACCTTCCGCGTCAACCGATGAACATAGGAATCGATATCATGGGCGGCGATTTCGCCCCGGACGAAATTGTCCTGGGCGCCATTCAGGCCCTGCCCGAGCTTCCTGCCGATACCCGTCTGGTCCTTTTCGGTGACCAACAAGCCATCCAGGCCAATTTCGCGAAGCATGGAGCCGATGTCAATGCGGTTTCGATCGTCCACACCACCGAAGTGATCGGTATGGACGAGCATCCTGCACGTGCCATTTCCGCCAAAGCCGATTCCAGTATTTCACGAGGGTTCGAAGCCCTGAAGAAAGGGGAGATCGACGCATTTGCGTCGGCCGGGAACAGCGGAGCCATGATGGTTGGTGCGATGTTCAGTGTAAAAACTGTCCCCGGCATCCTTCGTCCTGCCATCTGTTCGGTCATTCCGAAAGAGGATGGTTCCTGGGGCGTATTCCTCGATGCCGGAGCCAATGCCGATTGCAAACCTGAGCACCTTCAGCAGTTCGCCATCCTGGGAAGCTTATTTCTCGAACATGTTTATGGCGTCCCCCAACCCAAAGTGGGATTGATGAACATCGGCGAAGAGGAAGAAAAAGGCAATATGCTTTGCCAGGCTACATATCCTTTGCTGAAAAACACGCGTGACATCCGGTTCATCGGCAACATTGAAGGCCGGGACCTCTTCAACGACAAGGCCGATGTGATCGTCTGCGACGGTTTCACCGGCAATGTCATCCTCAAACTGGCCGAATCCTTTTATAGTCTGATCCGCAAGCGGAAAATCAAGGACGAGTACTTCGACCGCTTCAACTTCGAAAATTACGGAGGCACGCCGGTGTTAGGCGTGTGTGCTCCGGTGATCATCGCCCATGGCATCTCCAACGCGAAGGCCATCAAGAACATGATCCACATCACACGTAAAGTCACCGCAGCCGGACTGACCGATAAGATCGCACAGGCTGTACAAGAAAGCATCGCATCCTGAGAATGACAAAGATCCACGCAGCCATCACCGCCGTCAACGCCTGGGTTCCACCCGACCTGCTTACAAACGACGATCTGGTGAAGATGGTGGATACCACCGACGAGTGGATCCTGACCCGTACGGGCATCAAAGAACGTCACATCCTGAAAGGCGAAGGCCTTGGCAGTTCCGACATGGCGGTGCAGGCCATCCTTCCGCTTTTGAAAAAACGAGGCATCGGTGCCGACGAGATCGATCTGATCATCTGCGCCACCACTACGCCCGACATGCAATTTCCGGCTACCGCCAATATCATCGCCGACAAGATCGGAGCGGTGAACAGCTGGGGTTACGATGTGAATGCAGCCTGCTCGGGATTCATCTTCGCCCTTTCCACCGGTGCCCAGTTCATCGAAACCGGCAAACACAAGAAAGTACTGGTTGTGGGGGTTGACAAGATGTCGTCCATCATCGATTATACCGACCGTGCCACCTGCGTCATTTTCGGAGACGGAGGCGGTGCTGTCCTGCTTGAACCAAATGAAGAAGGCTACGGCATCATGGATTCCATCCTCCACGTGGACGGAAGCGGACGCGCCTACCTGCACCAAAAAGCGGGAGGCAGTGTGAAACCCGCCACGGCCGATACGGTGGCAGCGCGCGAACACTACGTTTACCAGGAAGGACAAACCGTTTTCAAATTCGCGGTGACCAAGATGGCTGACGTGAGTGCCGAGATCATGGAGCGCAACCACCTGGTGGGTGACGATGTCGCCTGGCTCATACCGCACCAGGCCAACAAGCGCATCATCGATGCTACGGCTCGCCGTATGAATGTTCCCGACGAGAAAGTGACCCTCAACATCGAGCGCTACGGAAACACCACCAACGGTACCATTCCCATCTGCCTGTGGGAATACGAGAAGAAGTTCAAGAAGGGCGACAACATCATCCTCGCCGCCTTCGGAGGCGGATTTACGTGGGGATCGGTGTACATCAAGTGGGCGTATTGATCATTCCGCACGCTCCTCCTTTCACCTTTTATTGATTCTAAGCCCCTTCAGGCGATTTTAACCGGTCGTGTGTCAATTTTCTGTGCTTTGATTTGAGTACATTTACGGTACTACCTGTTCCAAAATGAAAAAAAGCCTTCTCCTCGTCTTCATCCTGATTCACAGTACACTTACACAAGCACAAACGGTGATCCAAGTCGGCAGCACGCCTGTGGCCGTCGATACGGTCATTACGGGACTGGATGTGCCCTGGGAGATCATCTACAAAGACGGATACCTCTGGACCACTGAGCGCGACGGGATCGTAAGCCGGATCGATGCCGTGACCGGTAACAAGCAGGTCGTCCTGAACCTGACCTCAAGTGTTTATCAGCAATCCGAAAGCGGTATGCTCGGGATGGCGCTTCATCCGGATTTTCCCAATACTCCGGAAGTTTTTCTGGCTTACACTTATTTGAGCTCCGGGAATATCCGTGAGCGCATCGCCAAGTACACCTGGAACGGCACGAATCTGGTCAACCCGGTTTCACTTGTCCAGAACATTCCCGGCAACACTACGCACAACGGCTGCCGCCTGTTCTTCTTGCCCGACACCACTCTGCTGGCCAGCACGGGCGATGCCCAGAATACGTCGTATCCACAAAATACAACCGCAATGAACGGGAAGATGCTGCGTATGCGAACCGACGGCACCGCACCGGTTGACAATCCTATTCCCGGTAGTCTCATGTACAGCTTCGGACACCGCAATGTGCAGGGTATCGCGATGTTACCGAACGATTCAATCGTTTTGTCTGAGCATGGCGCATCGTCAGACGACGAGGTCCAGTTCCTTCGTGCCGGACGCAACTACGGCTGGCCCAATGTGGAGGGTTTCTGCAACACCACCTCTGAAATCAATTTCTGCAACGCCAACAATGTCGTGGTTCCCATTCTCGCTTACACACCCACCATCGCTCCCTCGGACATGATGTATTACACCAACCCGAACTTTCCGGAGTGGGACAGCTGCATGATCATGACCGTACTCAAAGACAAGCACGTTCGCGCCCTGCGCATGCGTGCCCCTTATGATACCATCACCACCAACACCATCTACCTCAACAACTTGTTCGGACGCTTACGCGATATCGCCATCGGCCCCAATAAGGAAATCTACCTGGCGACCAACGGAGCAAGCTGGGCCAACACCGATCCCGGCACACACAGCATCATCAAACTCACCCCTCCCAACACCAGTACCGGAATCGGACAGACCGACTCTCCCGTTGTATTTTCAGCATATCCGAACCCCACCGAAGGTCATTTGGTGATCGAATATGCATCGACTCAGGCTGGAACAGGGCACACCATAGCCATCAGCAATCTGCTTGGCCAGGAGCTACTTCAACAAGTTGCACTGCAACCACGCACACAATTGACACTGCCGGAGGATTGCAAACCCGGGGTTTACCTGGTGAAAGTGACCGACAATAAAAGCGGGCTATCCTCCACAAGCAGGATTGTTCTCCGGTAGTCGGTAGGACGGCAACCCTTCTCCGTCCCGACCCTGTTTTTTTTTACGGATGAACCATCAAATCCTCGTATTCAGCGGACTGGGTGCAGATGAACGGGTGTTTCGACATATCGATTGGGGTCAAAATGAAGTCGTTTATGTCCATTGGATCGAACCTCTTGCAAAAGAACCGATCGAGGCCTATGCAAGGCGACTGATCGCCCCCTATCAAATCCGGAATCCGATCCTCGTCGGACTTTCTTTCGGAGGCATTGTCGCCATTGAAGTTTCAAGGTTCATTCCTTTTGAACGGATCATCCTGCTTTCGTCGGTAAAGCACCGACGTGAGATTCCCTGGTACATGCGACTGGCAGGCACCTTCGGTATTCACCACCTGATACCCAAGCGGATCCTGAAGGGTGCCGGATCGATTCAATACTGGATCTTCGGATTGAAAACAGCGAACGAAAAAGCCCTGCTGGACGGGTTTCTCGCCCAGAGTTCCGTCACCTATCTGCAGTGGGCGATCGGTCGGGTACTTCGCTGGAAGAATACGGTGATCCCCAAAACCATCCTCCACATTCATGGTGAATCCGACCGAATTTTCCCGATAGGGTATGTGCATGCCGACAAGGTCATTCCCCAAGGCGGACACTTCATGGTGTACGACCACGCGAAAGAAGTGAATATCCTTCTTCGTGACTATCTGTAAGTTCGCAGTCGTTCATGGAATCGGAGTACCTTCACTGTCAAAACATGTCCGTCATCAACAACCCCCTCTGCCGGGAGAAAATACCATACGCGAATCCATAAGCAAGATGGAGCTTCTCATCATCTGCCTCACCGCATTCCTCACCGCCATCCTGACGTTCTTCAGCGGGTTCGGATTGGGCACCATCCTTTCTCCGGTGTTCATGCTGTTCTTCCCTCCGGGGCTCTCCATCGCACTCACCGGCATCGTACACTTCTTCAACAACCTCTTCAAGCTGTTTCTAACGGCCCGCAACGCCGACAAACCGGTGTTGATCCGATTCGGAGTTCCGGCCGTAGCGGCAGCATTCATTGGCTCTTTCATTCTACTTCAGATTCAGGACCTACCCGAATTGTTTTCATACAGTATCGGCAACAAAATCATTACAGTATTTCCCCTTCCATTCACCGTGGGATTGCTGATGTTCCTGTTCGTTCTGGCCGATGTTTTTCCGATCACTGAAAAACTGGCCGGTGCAAGAAAGAACCTGGTGCTGGGAGGAGCGCTGAGCGGTTTCTTCGGTGGACTTTCGGGTCACCAGGGCGCCTTGCGCAGTGCCTTCCTGGTGAAAGCGGGCTTGAGTAAGGAACGCTTTATTGGAACAGCGGTGGTGGTCTCCACCTTCGTTGATATGACCCGTCTGGGCATCTACTTCTCGGGGTTCCGTGATTTTCAGGTATCGGATTACATGCATGTACTGGTTCCCGCCACCTTGTCGGCCATTTCCGGTGCCTACATTGGAAACAAATTGCTTAAAAAGGTAACCATCGGCTTTATTCAGGTGTGTGTGACCATTTTGTTAATGGCCGTTTCACTGGCGCTGACTTTTGGATTGATCTGATCCAGTAAAGCGATCAGGGATTGGCCTTGCGGTAATGATCAGCCACCTCAGCCAGTTCGTCGTACCACTCCTTTCCGTACTTACGGACAAGCGCCTCTTTTAAAAACACGTACATCGGCACCTTCAGTTTCTCCCCGAGCGAACAGGCAGGAGCGCAAACCGACCAGCGGTGGACATTCACTGCTTCATAGTGCTTCATCTTTTCGATGCGGACCGGATACAAATGGCAGGAGATCGGCTTGCGGAACGGGATGATCCCTTGGGCGTGAGCCTTTTCGAAAGCACAAGCGGCTACACCGTTTTCGAAAACCGTATAAACACACTCGCGGTTTCCGTTGACAAGCGGTGTAACCAGGTCTCCGTCGGAATCGCGGGTATGCAAGCCGATGGATTCAATGGAGGCCAGAGCCTCGGCAGGCAACCGGTCCCTGATCAACGGGAAAGCCGACTCGATCTCTTTCAATTCCGCTTCTTCCAGCGGTGCTCCTGAATCGCCTTCCACACAACAGGCTCCCTTGCATTTGGACAGGTCGCAGACGAAATGCGACTCGATCAATTCCGTTGAAACGAGCGACTCACCGATCTGTATCATGCCTCAAAGATAAGAGGTGGAACCCGGGTGATTCAAATAAACTCCGAAGGCTTCCGTCTGTTATAGAAATATGAAGCTCCGTAAAATGACCCTCATCGTAGTCCTTGCCGTTGTTGCGGCAGCCTTACTCTTCATCGGCTGGACCAACCGCGTCAGTGCGGACACCGAAGAGCAACCCTACACGCTGATCCGTAAATGGGAAGGGATTGAATTCCGCACCTATCCTCCCGCCATCCTGGCCAGCGTAAGCAAAAACGGCAAAATGATGGAGGTAGGAAACACCGGATTCCGCGAACTGGCAGGCTACATTTTCGGTGGAAACGACCGCTCGGAAAAAATCGCCATGACCGCCCCCGTCGTTTTCGTTCCCGGCGATGCGAATTCCCAACTGACCGAAATGAGCTTTGTAATGCCGGCAGACAAAACCATGGACAAACTGCCTTCACCGAACAGTTCCACCGTACGGATTCACCGGTCCGATACTGTTCACATGGCCGTATTGCGCTTCGGCGGTTTTGCCAACAACTCGGACATTGAAGACAAAGCCGAAGAGCTTCGTCAACTTTTGAAGAAGAATAAAATCCGGTTCACCGACCGTGTTGTTTTCATGGCTTACAACCCACCCTTTCAATTGGTGGGACGACGGAACGAGGTTGCCTTCGAGCTACAGGAAGACCCGGCGATGCTGCAATCACTGTAAAAGAACCTGACCCACATCGGTCATTTGACCGTTCACCACAGCCACATTGAACAACGTATCGGCCTGGTAGGGGGCAGGAGGATTCACGAACAAAGTATAGTTTCCTGCAGGAATACCCTGGATAAGGAAAGACCCTGTCGTGTCGCTGAAAGTACCGAAGGCGTTCCCTCCCGAATCCACCGCTGACAAAGCCGTAATCACCGAAGGAGGGACTATCGACCCGGTGATCGACCCATTCAGGCCGATTGTGCTCACCACACGGATGACCGGCTTCAGTGAATATTGGCCATTACCCTGCTCAACAATGGATTGCTGGGCATCAAAATCGAGCAAAAGCATATAGGAAACACCCGGCACCAGGGTTTGGTTGACCAGCAGCTTCAAACCGGATTGCTGCGCACTTGGCGTGGAGAGCGGATAGACCTGCCCATTCACCTTCACCGAATTGTTCGACCCCAGAATGAGTCGAATTTGAGTGATAGTACCTGACTGGATACTTCCGGAAGCTATCAATGTATCGAGTCCATTGACAAAATCGAGCAGGTTATAGATTCCTGCATTGACATTCAGGGAGACCGCTCCTCCAGCCGGGCCCTTCACCTCAACTCCTTGAATATCAACATTTACCTCATCATAATTGCCCGGAGCATCGGTCATCCGAATGGATAAAGTTGAAACGCCGTCGGAACTATCCTCCTGGGATTTCGAACAGGAAGCGAAAGATAGCAGGGCGAATACAGAAACGAAAACCGGGAGCAAGAGGCGATTTTTCATGGGTAAATGGTCTTAAAACGATGGTAAAAATACAAAGAATCAGTATCTTCCCCTGCATCAGACACGGTATTTCGACTTTACTTTTTCGGATTCTGCTTAAGGACTTCACATTGCTGAAAATGAGACCGCTTTTCCACACAAACCTGTTGATTCATTTTGACATCGCTTTCCTTTTTCGTTTCTTTGCAGCCCCGTAAACAGGGGAAAAATCCATGGCACGTCAGGTTAAAATCTTCTCCGGAACCGCATCGAGGTACCTGGCCGAGCAAATCGCCGATTGCTATGGTTCTTCCCTGGGCGATGTGAAAGTGGCCCGTTTCAGTGACGGAGAATTCTCCCCTTCTTTTGACGAGAGTGTTCGTGGATGTGACGTGTTCCTTATCCAAAGTACATTCTCTCCGACGGACAACCTCTTCGAACTTTTGTTGCTGATCGATGCTGCAAAGCGCGCTTCGGCACACTACATTACCGCTGTCATCCCCTATTTCGGATATGCCCGCAGTGACCGGAAGGACAAGCCCAGGGTGGCCATCGCCTCCAAAATGGTAGCCAACATCCTATCGGCGGCCGGAGTTACGCGCGTGATGACCATGGACCTGCATGCGCCTCAAATCCAGGGATTCTTCGATGTTCCTGTCGATCACCTGGACGCCTCCGCCATTTTCGTTCCATACATCAAAACGCTCGACCTGCCCAACATGATGATCTGCGCTCCCGACATGGGCGGCGTACACCGGGCCAGGACCTATGCCTCCTACTTCAATGCCGACATGGCCATCATCGACAAACACCGCAAGCGCGCCAACGAGATCGAAGGCATGCAGGTGATCGGTGATGTGAGCGGACGGGATTGCATCCTGGTAGACGACATCGTGGATACTGCCGGTACTTTGACAAAAGCCGCCAGCATTCTGATCGACAAGGGCGCTGCCAGTGTACGTGCTTTCTGCACACACCCTGTTTTGAGCGGCCAGGCTTATGAGCGCATTGAAGACTCTTTACTTACAGAAGTCGTGGTTTGCGATACGATTCCTTTGCGCAAGCCCTCCAAGAAAATCAAGCAATTGCCTACGGCCGCTTTGTTCGCCAAAGCCATCCAGCGGGTGTATGCTTACGAATCCATCAGTTCTCTATTTGTTAAAGAATAATCCATTCCACCAATGAAAACGATTGAAATCCAAGGCAACAAGCGGAACAACCTGACCAAGCAAACGGTCAAAGCTCTGCGCAATGACGAGCAGGTTCCCTGCGTACTTTACGGAGGTGACGCCGAGCCTCTTCACTTTTCCGCATCGCTCGCGGCCTTCAAACCTTTGGTCTATACACCCGATGTCCACCTGGTAAAGCTGGTGGTCGACGGTCAGGAGCGTCAGTGCATCCTGCAGGACATCCAGTTCCATCCTGTCACCGATGTGATTCAACACGTCGATTTCATGGCTGTATCCAACGACAAGCCTGTGACCATCCAAATCCCCATCCGTCTGACCGGTGCTTCCGAAGGTGTGAAGCAAGGTGGTAAGTTAGTCACCAAGGTTCGCAAACTGAAGGTGAAGGCGATGCCTGCCCACTTGCCCGATAACATCAACATCGATATCACTCCGCTCAAGATCGGTGGTGACATCCGCGTTCGCGACATCAGCGTAGACGGTGTTACCTTCCTCGACGCCCCATCCAATGTGGTTGTGGGAGTCCGCACCACACGTAACGTGGTAGCCGCCGAAGGATCCGACAAGAAGTAATCCGTTGAACCCAACGAAATCCAAGAGGAACCCTACCCCGGTTCCTTTTGGTGTTTTCGGCACCCCACGTTCATCATGAAATACCTGATAGCCGGATTGGGCAACATCGGACCTGAGTATGTGCACACGCGGCACAACATCGGCTTCGATGTGGCCGATGCATTGGCTGCTTCGCTGGAATGCAGTTTTGCCAGCGACAAGAAAGTATGGATAGCCGAGGGAAGGCATAAAGGGAGATCGCTTTCCATCATCAAACCGACCACTTACATGAACCTGAGCGGGGATGCTGTAAGGTTTTGGATGCAATCGCTCAAAATTCCGCGGGAAAACCTGTTAATTGTCACTGATGACCTGGCACTTCCATTCGGTAAATTGCGTCTACGCCCATCAGGCGGAGCTGCAGGACATAACGGGCTCACCAGCATCATCGAATGCCTGGGGAATGAACAGTTCGCCCGCCTTCGGTTCGGAATCGGAAACGACTATCCGAAAGGCCGGCAGGTCGACTACGTCCTCGGCCACTGGACGTCGGAAGAAGCGACCGGCCTCCAGGAACGGATCCAGGTAGCCGTGGACATCATCAAATGCTTCAGTACCCAAGGGCTGCAAGCTGCAATGAACACCTATAACAACAAGTAATGGCCTGATTTTTGCCTGTGAAAAAGAAAAAGTGCAGATGACTATGAAAAAATCGACCCTCTCCTCCGCCATCGTTTTAGTCGCACTTTTCGTTTTTGCCTCTTGGAGCAATCCCGCACAAGCTGAAAACCAAGACCGTTTGACCGGCATCTCACGCAAGGAGTCAACGGCTTCGCTCTATCCCATGCCGGTTACAGGCACATTGAATATCGACCTGGGAAAGGCTCCATCCAGTGACCCTGAGATCCTTCTTTTCGACCTTTTGGGAAACCAAATTGAGACCGGCAGCGTGATCCGTGAGTCCGTCACAGTGTACTCCATTGATTTGTCCGGTAAAAAGGCAGGGTATTACTTCATCCGGATACGTACGGCAGAAGAAACGATCTCGCGCAGGATCACTGTCGCCCCGTGATTCTTAACACCTTCGACATACCGACGGCAGGCAGTTGATCATCAGCTGCCTGTATGTTTTTTCGGACCATGTCGGTAGCAGCCTTCAGATAAACCGGCAGATCGAGCAGGGTTCCATCTTCGGCTTTGTGGCGTTCATGTCCCAGCCTGACCATCACCAGTTCCATCGACGGGATAACGGCGATGTACTGACCCAGGATTCCACGGCAATAGAATACATCCAGACTATCCGTAGTGGTCAACCACCATTGAAAACCGTACTCGGAATTGGTTTTCCCGTCCTTGAGTAACGGTGCCGGAGTGACGCTTTCCCGGACAAATGACGTGTCGAGCAGCTGGCGACCGTTCGCGTGACCTAAATGCAGATAAAGACTTCCGATACGGGCGAAATCGCGGGCGTTGGAATAGATGCAACAAGATGCTTTCTCCATCCCGTCCTTTTTATCCAGACTCCATCCGGCGTCGTGCTCGGCTCCGAGAGGCTTCCATAAGTTCTCCGAACAATATGTACTGAGGTTTTTCCCTGAGGCGCGCATGATCACCATGGCCAGCAATTGCGTTGCGCCGCCCTGGTAGTTGAAATCGCGACCCGGTTCGGAAATCACCTCGAGCCTGTCCATCAATCCCTGCAAATCGCGACCGTAATAGGCTTCTGTGGTCACACTGAAAAGACTTGCATAGGCTTCATCCCAGCTGAGCGCAGCCGACATGGTGAGCAACTGGCGAATAGTCAAACTTCCTTTGCTATTTTTTACATATTCGGGAAGGAAATCCTCCACGCGTTGATCAAGGCTGCGGATCAGGCCCTGCCTAAGGGCGATGCCCGTCAAAACCCCGACTACGCTTTTCGACATGCTAAATGAATTGGACCAGGAGCTGTCGTTATAGCCCTCCCAGTATTTTTCATACAGGATCGAATCACGGTGAATAACCAGATAGGCGACACTGTGCATCGTATCAAGCTCCTTCCGTGCGGTACTATCGGGGATAAACTTATTGTAGTTGATAGAAAGCGGCCAGTGCACAGGCGTTCCTGCCGGTACAGGTCGTTGAACGAAAAGCTCTTGGTCGTCGATGTCGACGAAGTTGTAAACCAACGCGCGGTAGACCCAGGTCCGACCGGAAAGTAGTAGCCAACCGTTCACTGCGACCAACAGGAGTACAACTGACCTTATAAACCAATTCTTCATAAATACGAATGTAGGGATTCGGTCAGTGCAGGATAAAAACCGTGTTCAGCCCGGATTCATTCATCCAATTCTTGTTGCTCAAGATCAGAAGAAGCAACGGCAACGGGGTTGAAAGCAAACAACTCCGAAAGGTGGAACAATACTTTTTCTTTCACTTCCTCCAGTTCAACCGATCGACCAAGTTCCCGCTGAAGAGAGGTGACACCTTTGTCAGTGATACCGCAAGGTACAATGCGATTGAAAAAGCTCAGATCACTGTTGACGTTGAACGCAAATCCGTGCATGGTGACCCAGCGGCTACAGCGCACACCAAAGGCACATATCTTGCGTGCCTTCGCAGGGTTTTCCACGTCTATCCAGACACCTGTGAGTCCCTCTATGCGTCCTGCAGAGATGCCATAATCCGAAAGGGTCCGGATGATACCCTCCTCAAGATAACGGAGGTACTTGTGAATGTCGTTGAAGAAATGATCCAGGTCGAAGATGGGATAGCCTACCAACTGTCCCGGTCCGTGATATGTAATGTCTCCTCCCCTGTTGATGCGGTGATAACTTGCACCGATGGATTCCAGTTGCTGTTCATCGGCCAACAGATGTTCTTCGTCCCCACTCTTCCCCAGGGTATAGACATGAGGATGCTCGCAAAAAAGCAGGTAGTGAATCGGTGAATGCTGTTGCGAGGCAGGAAGTTCCCTGTTTTCAAGCTTGCGGCTGATTATCCCGGCCATTAGCTTTTCCTGTAGATCCCACGTGGTTTTGTAATCGGCCCGGCCCAGATCGGTAAATAAAACGGTTTGCATAAACGATCGGTACGGAATTTTGAATCAAACAGAATCCTTGTCCACCCAGTCACCGTGTTCACGGATCAAGTCGATGAGGGCATCGACGGCCAGTTCCGTGTCGATGCTTTTTTGCACCACCTCTTTCCCTTTGTACAGCGTGATCTTACCGGGACCTGATCCTACATAACCGTAATCCGCATCGGCCATCTCGCCGGGACCATTCACGATGCAGCCCATGATCCCGATCTTCAGTCCTTTGAGGTGATCGGTACGGGAGCGGATGCGCGCTGTTGTTTCCTGCAAGTCGAACAATGTCCGTCCACAGCTGGGGCAGGAGATGTATTCGGTTTTGGATATCCGGGTTCGGGCGGCCTGCAGGATTCCGAATGCAAGCGTATTGATGGCCTGCGGAGGATGTTCACCACGGGTGGAGAGCATTATGCCGTCACCGTAGCCATCCAACAAGAGTCCACCCACGTCGGTCGAAGCATGCAGTTGGATGTCCTGCAAAGCCGTACCGGTGTAGGATCGCCAGACTATTACAGGTATGTCTATACCCCTTTCCTGAAGATGAATGAAAGCTCTGCGCAGGGAAGGCATGGCATGGGGGTTGGATGTACTCAGCAGGATGACGCAGGTGGCGTCGAATCGATCAAAGTGGAAGCCGTTATCGGAAACCAATTGATCGGCATCGAGTGCAATGAAATTCAGTGTCGGTGAAACACGGGAGGCCTTGAAGAAACCATCGCCACAGAAAAGCGGATAAGTGCGTTCACGACCGGGAGCGGCGCCCCAGGCTTCGGCATTGAGAATGATGCCCAACGTCCCGGGCCATTCGAAGGGTACCACTGTGTTCCCGGTGTAAATGAAGTCACAGGCCTGATCGCTGATGTTCCACTTGTCGAGTGGTACTGAATAATTGTAGCCGAGTGGAAAGAAAGCGGCAGGACCAAGTGCGGTGAGATGGCTGAGATCGGCGATGACTCGGGGGACCTGCTCATGTCCGATGTTCAGGATTTCACGGGTGGACCTCCTGGTGTAGGTGAACGGCTGGTATACCGATGCCTGTCCGTCATCACCGCGGACCACTCCATCCTCCTTGACCACGAACCGTGGCAAGTCTTTGATCCTGGGCTCAGCCAACCGGTTGTTGTATCGGTCAACCAGGGAGCGTGCTACGGGTATTTCGAATTCCGGATCTTCGGTGAGGGATACACGAATGGTGTCGCCGATCCCGTCTTCAAGCAGGGTACCGATACCGGCGGCGGACTTGACCCGTCCATCCTCTCCTTCTCCTGCCTCGGTCACACCCAGATGCAAAGGATAGTTCATCCCTTCAAGGGTCATGCGCACCACCAGCGAGCGGTAAGCCTGCACCATCACCTGAGGATTGCTCGATTTCATGCTGAGAACGATGTTGTGAAAATTTTCGTCGCGTGCTATGCGGAGGAATTCGAGAGCCGACTCCACCATGCCGAGTGCGGTGTCCCCGTAGCGGCTCATGATGCGGTCGCTCAGCGAGCCGTGGTTGGTTCCGATCCTGAGAGCGGTTCCATGCTCTTTGCAAATCTTCAACAACGGCACAAAACGGTTACGGATCCGTTCGAGTTCTTCATCGTAAGCGGCGTCTGTATACTCGATGAAATCAAATTTCTTCTTATCGGCGAAATTGCCGGGATTGATACGTACTTTCTCTACGATCCGTGCAGCCACCTCAGCGGCATTCGGTGTAAAATGAATATCAGCAACCAGGGGAGTTGCGTACCCCCTGTTCCGGAGTTCCTTCTTGATCTCCTCCAGGTTTCTTGCTTCATTGATACTGGGAGCGGTGATACGCACCAGTTCGCAGCCCGCCTCGATCATCCTGATCGACTGTTCGACCGTCGCCAAAGTGTCCATGGTGTCGGTGGTGGTCATGCTTTGCACGCGGATCGGATTTGTTCCTCCGATGCCGACATCGCCCACCATGACTTCACGTGTAACCAGCCGGCTGTAAGCGGTCAGGCTGTTGCAGAATGTGCCGGGAAGACTGTTGTTTTCCATGAGATTGCAAAGATACGGGTGACCACGGTGCAACACCCGTCAATGCAGGATTGTTTAAAATGACCGGTTTTTCAAGGAAAGATCCTAATTTTCTAAAAAAAATCGACCCATGAGGATTCTTCTGATCCTAACCAGCCTCTTTTGGTGGCTTCAGGCCAATGCCCAAAGCCCCTGCATCAACAACACCAATTCGCTTAGCTTCAGTGCAGCCAGCGTGAACATCACCTCCGATGTCAATCTGGCTCCGGATACCGCTATTACGGTGGAAGCGTGGATACGCGCCACGGCCTGGGGCGTGAATGTGTTTGACGGCACCATTGCCTGCAAACACAGCTGGAGTCAGGGGGAGCAAGGATATGTTCTGCGTGCAGGCGGCAGCGGACAGGTGGAATTCAAGATCGCAACGAACATCAGCTGGCAGGGTCCGGCCAGCCCCATTGGATCGATGAACCTGAACACCTGGTATCATGTGGCAGGTACTTACGATGGCGATTCCGTGAAGGTGTTCATCAACGGAATTCAACAGGGCTCCCTATACATGCCCACAGGCATGGTTCCCGGAACAGCTTATCCCTGGAGGTTCGGTCGCCTGTCGGATCCGTCCCAAGCACAGACCCGGTATTGGTCCGGTCAAATTGATGAGGTACGCATTTGGAACAGATCCCTGACTGCATCGGAGATCCTCGCCCGCTACGACCACCATCTTGACCCCGCACAGGAGACAGGACTGGTGGGCTACTGGCGATTCAATGACGGTAACGGAACAACGGTAACCGACCAGACCTCGAATGGCAACAATGGCACATTGGCAGGGGCTGTTTGGAGCACGCTGGTCCCATTCAATCAAACAGCAGCGACTCCGGTCGTCTTCCCCAATGGACTTCTCCTTACCAGCACGCTCACAGCCGTCGCCTACCAATGGAATCTGAATGGTACTCCTATCCCCGGTGCGAATTCCATCTCCTGGACCGCTCAGGCGAATGGAAGCTATACAGTCACCATCACCGATTCGGCAGGATGTACTGCAACCTCGGGTCCATACATCATCGCCAGTGTCGGTCTGGAAGAAACCGACCGCCCGGATTGGGTTGTACTCAGAAACGAAAACACATTCATCTTCCAGTCGAAAAAGGGACTCCTTTTGGATCGGATATCGATTTACAACCCGGCCATGCAAATGGTCTTCGACAAGGAACTCAAAGGCTCTGAAGTAGAATGGAATGCCGCCGGAGCAGCACCCGGAGTTTACTTCGTACAGATAACGGATAGGGATAACCGAACGGGTCAACTAAAACTATTCGTAAGGTAATTCCTCACGACATCTGCGCGATGAAGTAATCGTTTATCGGATCAAGCACGTGATCGATCCAGAAATTGTCGTTTTTTTCGGCTTCATCCGGATTGGGAAACTCGGAGTGATCAATTGACAACTCGGTACCCGCAGGGTGCGCCGCAAAACGAACATGGACTTTTGAGGCTTTGGTCCGTTTGTCCCATTCGGTGGGTTTCCAGGTAAATGCGAGTTCCTTACCGAATTCAAAACCGTAAACCTCCCCCTTCACCCAGCCGTCGAACCATTCGAATCTTCCACCGGATGCCGATTCGAAAACAGACATTCCTCCACCCCATGCTGCAACGATACCCGGATCGGTAAACGCTTCGAATACCGCATCGGGTGAAGCATAAATCACGTATTTTCTGCTAAAACGAAAGTCTGCCATCGATTCGGATTTTTTCTCCAGTGTGCTAAACGGATATTTAATCCATGAAAACGATCCGCCGTGTGATGGCCTCGCCGTTCAGTTCAACACGCAGCAGGTAGACACCGGGAGGAACATCCGCAGTGATCTCTTCGCGGATTTCTCCAACCCGGTTTTGAAAAAGTCGGCGTTGGATTTGCCGGCCGGTCAAATCGCTGATCGTACAAACGATTTCAGAAGCCTGTCCGGTTTCAAGACGAATGGATACACGTTCGCGGGTCGGATTGGGATAGACTTCGAAGCCATATCGAATTCCGGCCGGATCGGCAACACCTGTAACCCCGGTGATATTGATATCGTCGATATAAAGGTTATTGCCAAGATCGTTGGCAAATTCGAAGCGGATCAGGATGCTGGGGCGACCAGAGAACGTGGTTGAACTCAAGTTGATGGTTTCCGTCACCCATTGATTTGCGTTGGGCACAAAGGCACCCGTTGTATTCGGAGCCGTAGGCAATGCCGTTCCGATCTTGGTGAAACGGGGCTGCCAGCTGAAGCCACAGTTATTGGAAATAAACACCTTCAATACACTGCTATCATTGCTGTTCTTGGCTGCAAATGCATACTTAAACGACAACTGCGCTGCGGTGATCCCTGAGAAATCGTAGGTGGGAGTGAGGAATGCATCCACACTGCCTGAAGGATTTCCACTCTGATTGATCAGGCGGAGGGAACGGGAACCG
>JAULUX010000039.1:0-19510 GCA_032111385.1 Bacteroidia bacterium | reverse complement strand
TGGCACTGAACCGGTCAATTTGCCGAAGGTGATCGGAAAGGCTATTGTAGGAAAAATGAAGGAGATCGTGATGCAATGTTCCGGATTTCAGCCCTTCCTGAAGGTCGTAACGGTCGTGGGGATTAATGCCTGTCCAGGATCCGTAACGCCGGTCGTACAGGCGGAGCTTGCGGTCGGGGTACCAGCCGCTGTGACGAACCCAATGGCCACAGTAATTGGTCAGCCTGGGCATGTGATACCCCTTGAACCGGGGTTCACGCATTTCCTGCCGGATCTCGTCCAACAGCTCTGGGGTTAGCGCTTCATCCGCATCGAGCGACAACACCCAGTCGAACCTCGCTTTCGAGGTGGCGAAATTCTTTTGTTCGATGTAGCCTAAAAAAGGCTGGTGCAACACGGTTGCCCCTGCTGAGCGCGCAAATTCAGAGGTGCCATCAGTGGAACCGGAATCCACAACCAGAATTTCCGAGCCGAGGCCTATAACACTCTCAATGCAACGCCGGATATTGGCGGCTTCATTGAATGTGATGATGACTACTGTTATAGGAAGTGGGGCCATGGATCAAACCGGGACAAAGTAAAGCGGTTTATCGGCATCATGGATAAGTAGAGGCCCGAACTTGAGCAGGAGCCTCCCGAAAATAAGAAAGCCGGCACAGGCCTTTCGACCGGTGCCAGCTATTTTACCTTGTAGCTGACGTCGCCTTACTTGCGCTTCTTGCGCTTCACGAAGGCTTCAGCGTCACTGGCTGTTACAGCCACGTCCGACTTCAGGAGTTCAGTGGGCTTCACATCCAGGGTTGCAGAGATCTTAAGCAGGGTCACCAGGGTGATGTTCTTTCCCTGCTCGATACGGTGCATGTTGGATTTGTCCAACCCTACACTGCGTCCCAGTTGCTCAAGCGTGTGGCCTTTCTTCATCCGGATGCGGTGAATGTTACCACCTACCGAGTCCAGGAACTCGTCGAATGCATTGCGTTTTTTTGCCATATTCTTTGACCGCGAACTCTCCACGCATAGGGGGTTTGACATGGCACAACGTGAAAGGACTCTTTCCTCCGTTGTGAACGGATTTTTTGAAGACAAGAAAACCGTTTTGGGCTACCAGGGGAATCCGCGGTCTAGATTCTGTTGTCCGGCTATGCCCGATTCAAGCGTGGTGTGCAAATATACGAAGATTTTCAAATTGACAAAATTTGTCAATCTTTTTTTTAACGGCTTTTTGAACAATCCGGGCCGGGAACACCGGACTATCCCCCGTTTATTATACCTTGAAACACATTGGGATCAAGTGTGTTGCGATTTAATACTCTGTTTGACAAAACAAACAACCTTCCGGGTTGTACTTATTACTCAAATATTTAATTACAATCGGGTGACCCTTTTGATCACACTGACGATCGTTGTGGCCAATATCGCCCCGGAAAAGGCCAGAAAAATATCTTTTTGTGCGTCCCATACATCCCCCTGAGTGCCGAGATAGGCAGCCCCCTGCTCCTGGAAAAAGACGTCAGCAACTGCCCATTCGATGAGTTCATAAAATGCACTTATGGAAAGAGTGATTTCGATGGGTAGGAGCCAGGCCACCCAGGCCGGATATTTCAGTGCACGCAGAAAAAGTTCCCGCATAGGATAGGCCAGTAGAAAACCGAATGAGAAGTGCACAATGCGGTCATAATGGTTTCTGGAACTGTGAAAAACATCCTGCAACCAATATCCAAGCGGATTTTCGGCATAGGTGTATTTAGCGCCATAAACATGCAAGCACAGGTAAACACAGACCAACAAATAGCTCGTATCGCTGAATTGGTATTTCCGGTAGGTCAGAATGAACACGGGCAACGTGATGAAGACCAACGCGTTCTCCAATAGCCAATTGTTCATGTCGGTGGTACCAACATAAGTGCTTACCCAAACGGATAAAAAAACCAACAGGAAAAGTTGGATCCACCTGTTCTGCTTGAACGGGGTACGCTGCGGAGATATGGCAATGGTGAAGGACATGTTACCCGATGGTTTCTGACGTGTCACTTTCGGACAACCCTGCGTACGAAGGTTTCACCGGTGGAAAAATTAATCCGCAAGGTATAAACTCCGGGCGACCACTCTTCAGTCCGAACAGACTCCCCGGAGGCTGCAGTCATCCTGGCGAGCAACCGTCCCTCTGTTGTGATCACATCGATTGTCATCCGGCCTGGCAACTCGGTTTCAATTCGAAAGCCCTCATCGATCCATGTGGGCAAGACCTGTAATCGCAAGGGCCGGATGCCCTGTTCGAAGCCGCCCGTGGTTCCGCTTGTACACAAAGCATCCGTGACCAGTGCGACTGAAGAGGGATTCCCGGTCAGTGTGGCCGATGGAGGCAAAGTGCCGGTGGCGGGAGTATGCTGGGTCTGTCCAATAGCACTCACCGCAAGTGGACTAAGTGTATAGGGCGCCCAGTTACAAGGAGCTGTTCCGGCTGTATCGACCTTGACTACGTACAGCCGCTGGTTGTTCCATGGTCCGCTGTTTCCACAAAGCAAGATACCGCCGTCGGCAGCAATCCGCACCTGTCGGAAAGCCGCACTTGGGGCTCCCCCGGGGAGGTAATTCCTGCTCCAAAGTAGATTTCCGGAGGAATTGGTCTTAAGTAGCAAGGGGAATGTGTTACCCGATGACAAAGAGGTGGCATTGGCCGCGATGTATAGGTTACCTGCCCCGTCCTGCGTCATTGCTACAGGAACCAGGTCGTGGGCGTTGATTTTGAACTTAAAACCTCCCGACCAGGAGGTCAGATTACTATCGATGAATGCGAAACTTAGACTCCCTCCCAAAGGAGCCCCGTAATCCGATGCCGCTACACAGGCGTAATTACCGGAGATCGTCCTCAGCACGTCAGTAGTGAACAGCCCGATATTGGTCGCACAGGTGCCGGCTACTGCCCCTGAGGAATCCAATAACGTGAAGGCATTGGTGAGATGCACCAAAGCTGTGATTCCGTTGCCCATATACCGTCCGCTGTAATTCGGACTGGCAAATTGGTTGGTATTGAGATAGGCCTGGTGACGCACGTCACCGTTGTCATCGACGATGATATAAGATGGCTTGGCGCTCCCTCCCAACCCGATGGATCCGGCAACACCGTAAAGACCCGGGGCGACTTCAAACCCCCGATTGCCGTTCTCGTTGGCTCCGACGATACTGAAACGTTTACGGAAAACCGTGTTGAAGGAAGAATCGAGCTTCACCAGCAAGAGGTCGTAGTCGCTGGGGGTATTAAAGATGCTTCCCGTGATGAAATAGCCTCCGTCGGATGTGGCGGTGATGGATTTGGGCAGCTCGTACTCAGTAGTGCCGAAGGTCAGGCTTTGCTGAATCACCCCCGATTGCGAAACAACGGACACCACCAGATCGGTGTTGTTGGTCGTAAATACATAACCCAGAACAACCAGGTCGCCCGATGCGTTTTCTACGACTTCAACCGCCTCGTCTCCATTGCCCCCATGGTATTCGAGTGAGAAAGTGCTTTGCGCAGAAAGGGTTCCGGCGAAGGCCAGGAAGGACGAGAGAATGAGAATACGAAGCATGAGGTGGTTTTTTCTATTTACGTGTGGGTAACCGGAACGAGAAGCCGAGTGAGGTGTAATAATCCGGGGCGTTTTCTGTCAATGCGATCCCTCCTGAAATGTCCAGTTGGGCGTTATCGCTGAACAGGTAGGTGAAGCCTCCGTCGGCCTGGTGCCGTGCGGTTTGTTTCTGGGGTGCGAATCCAAAGGCTTCGATGTAGCAACCCAAACGATCGGTGAGCGAAAAGGCAGTAGTGAAAGTATAGATAAATGTGGGCTCTGCGGTTTCTCCGTCCCATTCTGCTCCCAGGTTGTATCCGATAGACACTTTGTCGCTTAACCCATGCTGCAACAGGAACCGGAATGATGGCGCGTAATAGGTAGGTTTGAATTTCTTATCGGAAAGGAAAGGAGTGGTCAGGTGACAGATGACGGAAACCATCGGCAACACTCCTTTTTCATCCAGCAGCCGGCTTTTAAAACCGATAACCAGGGGCTGTATCCCGGTAATGGAAGTGTCATCGACTCCCGTCCCGCCGAACTCTGTGATGAGCCGAAGCTCGCAACGCTCATTGAATCCGTATTTGCTGAGGATGGTGGGTGTCAGAGTGGACCAGTTCCCTCGGTCGTTCTCGTAATTGAATCCGGTCTCCACCTGGATGTAGCCCGGAGGAGTCACATAGGGAGATTCCGTTTGATCGGGACGATCGGTGGCGATCGGGGGAAGTTCCTGGGCCGTCAATGTGGTAACTGCAAGCAGTAGCAGAGTGAAAACAGACAATGTCCGTTGCCGAAAGTGCATGGAATTCATAGTTATGGTTTTCGTGATGTTTTAACAGGAGATCTTATCGACCCTTGTCTGGTGCCGGCCTCCTTCGAAAAGTGTAGTGAGAAACAAGCGGGTCATTTCAAGCGCGGTTTCTTTTTCAATGAACCGCGCAGGAATACACAGGATATTGGCGTCGTTGTGTTGACGGGCAAGCAGTGTGATTTCAGGATTCCAGCACAAGGCCGCCCGGATGCCGGCGTGTTTGTTGGCGGTGATGGCTACTCCGTTGGCGCTTCCACAAATGAGGATTCCGCGGCCGCCTTGTTCCGATTCGACCGCCCGGGCAACGGCATGGGCGTAATCGGGGTAATCGGTGCTTTCACTGTTGAAGGTGCCATGATCGTTTACGGTATGCCCCGTGGATATCAAGTGTGCCTTGACTTGCTCCTTCAAATCATAGCCGGCGTGGTCGCAACCGATATGGATGTGCATTGGATGTGATCTTACCTTGCGAAGGTAACGGGTTTGTTCGAATGGGATTATGCGATCCCGGAAGCGTGATTCCCAGCCTTAGGGGCGGTATTTCGCATAGGGCAATCGGGCAATGGGAGATGCCGAATAGTAGCCGTCTATGCCCAAAGAAGCAAGACTGCCCGCCTCCTCGATCCTCAGAAACCCATCCTCTGCTTGAATTTCCTGCGGAAATACCAGGTGTTCGATTTCGCCGATGACGAACCAGGTACCGTTATGGGTGATGGGAATGATCTCCTTGAGTCGAAGCCTGTACTTGATCCGGCTTTGTCGTACATAGGGCACGATCACGCCATCCGGAAATTCCGCTTCCAGGCCCACGGCATCGAATTCACTGACCCCTTCGGGGTACTTTGCACTGGTCTGGTGGGACTGCTCCAGGATGTCCGCGTGAATATGGTTGATGGTGTAAACCCCGGTAGCCTCGATGTTGGCGATGGTGTGAGGAGCGGCCTCGCGCGGACGGTTGACAAATCCTACCAAAGCCGGATCAGCACCCAGGTGAACGATGTTGCTGAAAATCGCCAGGTTGGTCCTACCGCCTTTGTCAACCGTGGCGATAAGACTAACGCTCTTGAACCCGCTCAGGGAATTGATCAGGTTGGCCCGTGTGAAGCGATCGAGCGTGGATAGTCCGGATGTAGTGTATTCCATACTGGTTGGTATCAACAATTGAATTGCAGTTCGGTTTTTGGCACCTTAAGCCTGTAAGTGGAGGCCTTTCTGAAAGATCCGGTAACGCTTGTAGATCCGTCCACCGAATTTTTCCATCACGCCGCGGATTTTCAGGTTCTTTTCCAAGATGAGATGGCTATCGATATCCTTGATTTGCCGATTGATAGCCGATTCAAAAAGGGATTCACCCAACCATGCGGTTAGACCTCGTCCCGTCCACCCTTCCCTGACAGCACCCAGCAAGGTGACCAAAAGCCTGCTTTTCCGCTGTTCACTAAGGATATACAGGAATCCGAAAGGGAACAGTCTTCCCCGCGAACGCTGCACGCCACGGCTGATGTCGGGCATAGCAATGACAAAGGCCACCGGCTGATCCTTTTCATCGACGATCAATTTGGTAAATGCCGGATCCAAAACAGGGAGATACTGCCGGGCAAGCGCATGCATTTCCTCCTCCGTAAGAGACATGAAACCGAAAATTCCGGAATAAGTAGAATTGACCAATCGGAGGACGGGGACGACCCAGGGGCGCAATGCCTTCCTGGTGCTGAATTCCACCATGCGGAGTTTGGAATCCCTTCGTGCGCGCGATGCCAGGCTTTTCATCCTCATCGGTATGGATTGGGGAACGGACAGATGATAAGAAATGCAATCAAGGTGTTTTTCGTATCCGCAGCTCGTTATGTAATGGGGCAGATACGCCGGATTGGACGGGGCTGAAATCACCGGCAATGGTCCAAAACCCTCCACCTGCATCCCCTGCGGGTCCTTGTCGGAAAATCCGAATGGCCCGATCAATCGATCCATCCCTTTGGAAATGGCCCATTCTTCTATGGATCCCAGTAAAAGTGCAACCGCCTCCCGGCTATCGATACAATCCAGCTTGAAAAATCGGGCGGTGCATTCCCCATGCATCCTGTTGTGCAGGTGGTGGATGATCCCCATGATGCGACCGATATACTTGCCTTCATTCTCCAGAAGGAAAAGAACGGTATCGCATTCGGATAACGAGGGGTTCTTTAAGGGGTCGTGGAATTTCCGTTCGTCGGTCAGCAAAGGAGGCACCCAATCCGGCCTGTGGCGGTACAACCGGAAAGGCAGATGGATAAAATCATGCAACCGGGCAGGAGTTTCGACAGGGATGAGCCGCATGAATTCACCCGGAATGGGGTTTTCGTTTTATTCGATCACCAACCGTTGGTAATGCGTCTCGTCCCCGATGCGGATCCGGCACAGATACATGCCTGCAGGCCACATACTCACGTCTATGGAGTAACGTGAATCTTGGATAGGATGCAGCTCTGACGGAGTGATCTGTCGACCGGCAAGGTCGGTTAGGGAAATCTGAACGAGGCCGGCATTGGTAGTAGGATCCATTTCAATCACCACCTGTCTGTCGGCGGGATTGGGATACATGCGGAGTGTAGACGAATTCCCATCTTGTCCGTGAAGTCCGGCAACAGTTCCGGTTTCGAAGGTGAACTTGGCCGAGTAAAGCCCGGGCAACGCGCCGCTGTAGGAACGTACACGCCAATAGTAACGCGTATTTGCAAGTAACGGCTGTACCTGACGTACCGTGTCGGTCAGTCCGGTCTGGTCCACCACCAGAGTGAATGAACTGAAGGTGTTGGATGTGGCCACCTGCAACCTGTAGTTGTCGGCAAAAGGCACGCTGTTCCAGGTGAATACGGGGTTGGTGAACGTCTGCACCGCCGAGTCGAGGGGAGATACCAGATTGGCTCCGCCCGGAATGGTTGAAAAACTTCGGACCGAAGAATAGGTGCTCAGATGCCCGCCATTGTTGGCGCGGACACGCCAATAGTATTTAGTGGATGCCGGCAAGGTGGTTGCAGTGGTCTGGGTGAGGCCTACCGTTCGTGTAAGGACGATGTTGCTGAAGAGGGAATCCGTGGCGAATTCGGCGGTGTACAACACAGCGCCCGGTGAGGTGGTCCAACGAAACACCTGTGCGTTCATCACGTTCACTGCCTGGTCAGGGGGATCGGTCAGGTTAACGGGATCGGGAATGGAGTCATTCACACCGACGAAATCAACGAACATGGAGATCTTCTGCAAAGGCACATCGTTTACATCGCGGGGCGACGCCACAATGGTATCGACCACCTCCATACCTTGTACCACACGACCGTAAACCGTGTAATTGCCATCGAGAAAAGTGGCAGGTGCCACGCAGATGTAGAACTGGGAGTTGGCGCTGTTGATGTTCGTGTCGCGAGCCGCACCAACGATTCCCCGCAGGTGTCTAACCGCGTTGAACTCGGCAGGGACCGTGGGTTGCGAAGGCTGACCTTGTCCCCAGGTGCTGACAGGACCGTTGATGGAATTGGGATCACCGCCCTGAATGACGAATCCGGGAACCACCCGGTGAAAAGCAGTGCTGTCGTAAAAGTTCTGGGCCACGAGGCTGTCGAAATTGTTCACGTGTAAGGGAGCGATCAGCGGGAACAATTCCATGCGGATCGTCCCGAGGTAGCTCGTGTCGCGGTAAGTGACAATCTCGTAAACGGGCTTGTCGATCCCGGCTTGGGCGAAGCCCCAGGCGGGAATCAGGAAATAAAAGAATGCAAGAAGACGCATAGGTAACCGGTTTGATATCGGAAAGATACGCAAACGCCGGGAAGGAAAATTGGAAGGATCAACCTTAGCCCTTTTGCTTGGCAGCAGTTAAACTTGCTGCGTGGAAAGGGCATCCTGGAGTAATGTCGAAACGCAACTTACCCAGGCAGGGATCCTGATAAAAGAAATTCGGGCCTTTCATGGTGTTGTCGTATAAACGGTGGTATACCGGTGTGGAGCTGGCGCTCATGGGAGGGGTGATCCAGACCCAATCGGCGGTGGCTTGCCTTCCGTGCTTCTCCTCCTGATGCTCGAAATGAACGAATTGCTCCGAGGCATCGTGGTGGTTGGAGATGGTCACACCGGCTTTTTCGTAAGAGTAGAGCACCGCACGGTTGAGCTCCAGCATGGCCCTGTCCTGCCACAAGCTGTGATAACTACGCGTATCGAGACCCAAGCGCCTGGCGATTTCCGGAAGCATGTTGTATCGGTCCGTGTCGGAAAAATTCCGGCTGCCGATCTCGGTGCCCATGTACCAGCCGTTGAAAGGAGCTGCGGTGAACTCCACCCCGCCGATCTCAAGCATCATGTCGGAAATGATGGGCACTGCGTACCATTGCAAGCCCAATTCTTCGAACCAGTTGAATTCCGGATGCCGGATAGGTACACGTATTCCCTCAGGCATGACCGGCATGCGTAATTTATCGGCCGTTCCCGGCCAGCGGATGACATGAGGCAGAAGATCAAACCGTTTTCCCTCACCCTTCCATCCCAATTTCATGCAGTGCTCGGTGACAAGGGTCTCTGCAGAATCACCGGTGATGCTTCCATCCGCGTTCCGGTAACCGGCAAACCGTACCAGTTGATGGTTGACAATACGAGGACCTTCTTTTTCTTCCGGCCTTCGCTGTCTAAAAACGGTGATGACAGAGCGTATATCCCCGCCGTTATAGGCGAAATCGATGTGGTGTTGCAAAGCGTTGAAAATATCATCCGGCTCCTCCACTGAACGTGCATCGATCACCTTTAGGGTTTTCCAGTAAAGTCTGCCGATGCAGCGGTTGCTGTTGCGCCAGGCCATGCGGGCGCCATGTGTCAGTTCTTCGGAAGTCAAATCCCACGTACCGGTCAACCGGATCTGCTCTTCAACCTGCTCTTTTCTTTGGATCAACGCGTCCGTCATTTCCAATTCGGCATACGCCTGGTCCAGGAAACCAAAGGCACGATCAAGCAGGGCGGTATTCATAAAGAAGGGTCAGCCGACGACAGCCGACTTTTCATAGCAAGATAAGAAATTCAGATTAAGGAATGGTTATCTGCCCAATTCCTTCCTGAAATCGACCCAGCTCTTCTGCTTGTGGATGTCATTCCCGTAATAGGTCAGGATGTCCTTCATCAAGACCGGCGGCAGATAGAACGGGATGGCATCGATGATGGCATCCTTCTCGTCAAGGATGACTACGCTCGGAAGTACGAAGTTCTTGCGGGTGAGTTCGAGCGATAAAGGATGGAAGGGGAATCGATCCTCCGACTTACGCTGGTACAATACGCCGTTCCAAAAAAGGGGATCCTGGATTTCAGGGTTGAAATCAACAGCAACATAGCGGTCAAGTATAGCATTCAGCAGCGTATCCGTAAATACTCCACGCTCCATGACCCTGCAGGAATTGCACCAGGAGGTGTGGATGAAAACGAGACGCTTCTTTTCGGACTGGAAATTCCCGTCAAACACTTCCCGGGGTTGCTTCCAGGGTATTTTCTGCATCAACGCATTGATCGTAGTGTCGAAAAAGGCTCGCTCAAAAGTCTGGTTGAACTCCTCAGGAGGAGTGCTTCGGTAAACATTCTCGAGCGTGTACACGAGAAACGGTTCAAGTTTCTTCTGATCAAGGTACCCCGGTACGATAAACCTGAACGGAAATGTATCTTTCGCAGCATCATAATTGTTCATGAACAAGGTGGTGGGATACATCATCTTGCCCTGTAACAACTCTGCGGCCAGCGGATGCGTGGTTCTCGGCGCATCAGAGACCGGCATATACTTCTTCCCCTGGAACATCACCGTATCCTTCCCCTCGGCGTTGAACTTGACCGGATAGAAATTCTTGTTGATGTAGTTCGCTACGTTTTCATCGGCATAGGTAGTGGCCATCATGCGTTTGCACCATCCGCACCAGTCGGTGTAGAAATCCAGCAATACAGGCCGGGGCTGTTGCTTACTGGCCTTCACCGCTTCTTCAATCGTCATCCAATTGACGCGGCTACCGTCTGGATTCTGTCCATAAGCACTTGAAACCAATATGAACAACTGAATAAAAAGTACCTGAACAATCTTAACCGCGGAAGCGCGAGGAAGGCTAAAGGATTTGATGATTTGAAAATTTGATGATTTGAAAATGGGAATTCGACGTGACTGATGAATAGACACGTTTGGTGAAAATCCTTTTCCAATCGCCGGATCTTTGAACCGTATGTTCCACAACTGTTCAGATCCAAACCGGGTGAACCGCTGGGTCCGATGGGTCCGCTGCGTTGTTTGATTCATCAAATGAAATCTGGTCTTTAAAATTGGTTGAACTGGTATATACTACCCGTAAGCTTACTTGATTGTCGGTTTACGCCCAGGTGTCCAGGGGGCTTTGAGCTGTTCCAGACGGACTTCCATTTGTTGTATTTCGGAAGACACTGCTTCGAGTTGGGCGATGACCTCCTTGAGTTGCTTTTGGGCCACCTGGTACGACTTGCGGTATGTACCCGTCGGTGCGCTGGTGGTGCTCCACATGCCGCCTTCGATGTTTCCGATGCGATCGTTAAGAGAAGGAGCGGTTTCGAACTCCCGGCGGGCAAGTGACCCGTCGCCGTTCATCACCCTGCTGATGCGTTGCATGTTCTGATGTACGGCCTCAGCACGTGCAATAAGTGCAGCGTCTGTGGCCGGCGTTTCGTTAAGTGCGGCACGGATGAATCTGAGCTTGTTCGACAGCTCGTTGTTGTATTCCTGGGTGATGGAGGCGGTACGGCGCAATTCAGCGACTTCCTTGCAAAACGCATCAAAGGCCTTTTGATCTGTAGCAGC
This sequence comes from Bacteroidia bacterium, assembly GCA_032111385.1. GTDB lineage: Bacteria > Bacteroidota > Bacteroidia > AKYH767-A > OLB10 > JAJTFW01. The sequence continues at coordinate 8,334 of JAULUX010000039.1, read as the reverse complement.
AAGCGTGTTCAGGCGCAATGGGCGGATGGAGAAGGGCTGCGCAGAAACCAGTTCGGTGTAGTTTCCATCCTCCACCTTACCCATCGAAACGGTGTACTTGCCGGGCATGGCCAATGCACCGGTTTCCAATTGGTCCCAGGGGTTGCTGGGGTCAGGTGTGCGGAAAGTGACAGGACCTGGTGAGGAATAACGCATGTCCCATACCATACGCTTCAACCCCTTCTTCGCTTCGGCCTTCAGCTTGCGAACAGGCATACCGGATTCATCCAGGATGGTGAACAGCAAATACGGATCGCTCTGATTGTCCTCCATCCGGATGCTGTCGGGACTTGGATAATACACAGGCTCGCCTTTCTTGATTTTCTCTTTCTCGACTTCCTGACGTTTTTCCCTGATGGTCTTTACATCCTCTTTTAGGTAATACGTAAAGGTTACTCCGACCTTGGGGTTAGGTGTTGTAAAAAAGCTCTCTCCCTGGAACCCTTTTAATGGATGGCCGTGTTCCTGGCTTTCGAGGAATTGCAGTCCCTCTTTGATGGGGAATACATGAGCAGGTTTTTCCAGATCATCGGACTTCACGTGGCGCAATGGGGTGTAATCGTCAAGGATGTAAAACCCGCGTCCGAAAGTGGCCAGTACAAGATCGTTCTCCCGCTCCTGAATCTCCATGTCGCGTACGGCGATGGTGGGAAGTCCGCCTTTGAGTGCGGTCCACTTTGCTCCACCGTCGATGGTGAAATGCACTCCGAACTCGGTGCCGCAGAACAACAGGTTTTTGTTGACCGCATCTTCAGCGACACAATACGTGCTGCCGCGTTCGGGGAGGTTGGCGGTAATGGATATCCAGCTGCGTCCGCCATCGGTGCTTTTGTAGATGTAAGGCCTGAAGTCGCTATAACGGTGATGGTTGAACGTGGCATAAAAGACATTCCTGTCGTGGCGCGATGCGATGATCTGATTGACGTATGTGCGGTCCGGAACACCGGGAAATTTCTCTACGCGGGTCCAGTTCTTACCGCCGTCGGTGGTGACGTGGATGAGTCCGTCGTCGGTTCCCACTACCAGGTGGTTCTCATCAAACCATGATTCGGCCACGGTGACCAGTTGTCCGTAGAAATCGGTGCTCTGGTTCTTCGCCACCGCATCCATGCTCCAGACTTTGCCCATCACCGGCAGCTTGTTGCGGTCGATACCGCGACTAAGGTCTCCGCTCAATACAGTCCAGTTGTCGCCGCGGTCGTCGGTACGGAAGAGTTTGTTTGATCCGAAATACAGGCGCTTGTTGTCGAAATGAGAAATGATGAGGGGCGAATCCCAATTCCAGCGCATGGCAGGTTCGCCTTCGCCTTCGATGGGTTTGATGTCGAGGGCCTCGCCACTGCTCTTGTCGAAGCGGACCAGTCCGCCGTATTGCCACTGGGAGTACACGATGTTGGGATCTTTATAATCGACCACCGTTTCGAATCCGTCGCCGCCCACGGTCACGTACCAGTCCATGTTGTGGATGCCGTTGGCGCTTTTGGTGCGGGATGGTCCACCGAGGGTGTTATTGTCCTGCGTACCTCCGTACACGTTATAAAAGGGTGTGGCATTGTCGACCGCGACTTTGTAGAATTGGGTCACCGGCAGGTTGGTTTTGAACTCCCAGTTGGAGCCGTGGTCGAATGTTTCGTACAAGCCACCGTCGCAGCCGGCCAGTAGATGGTTGGTGTTGGAAGGATCGATCCAAAGGCAGTGATTATCCACGTGCTTGTAGCGTTCGCCCAGTCCTTTGAAATTCTTTCCGCCATCGGTCGATACCTGCATCCAGGTGTCCATCGAAAAGAGCTTGTCCACGTTTTTCGGATCGGCGATGATCTCCATGTAGTAATTACCGGCAGTGTGGTGGTCGGACCGCTTTTCCCAGCTTGCTCCCCGGTCGGTGGAACGGTAAGTACCGCCTTTCTTGTTGGAAGCCTCCACCAGGCAGTAGAGTACATCGGGGTTCACCGGACTCATAGCCATGGCGATGCGACCCATGTCCACATCCGGTAGGCCTTTGTGGATCTTGTTCCAGGTAGCACCGGCATCTGTGCTCTTGTAAATGGCCGACTCCGGTCCACCGCTGATGTAAGTAAATACCTGGCGCCGGCGCTGGTGGGCACAGGCGTAAAGTACGCGGCTGTCGCGGGGATCGATGTGGACTTCATTGAATCCGGTGTGCTCACTCACGGTAAGTACAGCCGTCCAGTTCTTCCCTCCGTCGATGGTCTTGTAGATGCCACGCTCCCCGCCTTCTTTCCAAAGCGGGCCGTACGCCGCTACATAAACAACATCGGAGTTCTTCGGATCAATGGCGATCATGCCGATGTGCTCGGATGTCTTCAGTCCCATGTTCTTCCAGCTCTTGCCTCCGTCTTCCGACTTGTACACCCCGTCGCCATAGGCCACGCTGCGCTGGTTGTTGTTCTCACCGCTACCCACCCATACGACGTTGGAATTGCTGGGGTCGATACTGACGCACCCAATGGAATAAGAGCCTTCCCCGTCGAAAATTGGCTGGTAGGTTACTCCGGCATTGGTGGTCTTCCACACTCCACCCGATGCTACGGCCAGATAGTACTCATTGGGGTTGAGGGGATTGACCGCAATATCGGCGATGCGTCCTGAGGTGACTGCGGGACCAATAGACCGGAAGCTCAGTCCACGGAACGTGGCATCACTCATGCGGTCCTCTTTCTTGGGAGCGTTTTCGGCGGTACTTTTCTTCTGAGCAAAAGTAGATGCAGACAGAAGGCTGAGAGTCAGGAAGGGAATAAGCAGGGTTTTCATGGGATAGTTCTGTGGGTTAAAAATAACCCATTCGGACCTTTGCCCTTGCAACCTGGTCAATCAGCGTTTCGCAAGGAATTCCTCCACCATTCGGATCAGTTCCTGAAGGGTTTCGTCCTGGTTCTCACGCAGGGGGAAGCCCTCGGCCGTCATCAGCAGATCTCCATTCGGACCAATAAACACGGATGTGGGATAGGCGCTCACCCCGAAACGGCGGGAGAGCGTATAGCAAACAGGTGAAAAACCCGGCCTGTCCATGGAATCAGTGCATTCGGGCAACACTTCATAGCGTATGGGTTCGGTGCGGTACGTTCCTGTGTTTTCGGGGGTGTTCCACTCCCGCAATTGCCTTTGACTATGAGGAGCCACGGCAACCACCTGAACCGGGCGGTCCGCAAAATGGTCCCTGAGGCGGTTAAGAACGGGGATTTCTTTCATGCACGGCATGCAACCGATGTAGAAAAACGAAAGGATGGTCAGTTTGCCCTTATAGAAGCTGCTGTCGACCCGTATACCCGAAAGTGTATTCCCCTGCAAAACAGGAGCGCGGAATGTTTGGGATAAGCAAGTGGTGGAGCTGGCCATTAAAAAAATAACCAGGAGGAACTTGTGTACCTGAAATGCAGGTGATTTAAAAAGACTTAGCAATTGAATTTTTATGGTCCCTGAGCTTGTCCGATAGCCATCGGACGAAGGGCCGGTAATGCCCCATAGGGTTTCGACAGGCTCAACCAGCAATATGCCTTGGATAGCCGATTGCTGGTGGCCTTTGCGTCCGATAGCTATCGGACCTTTGCTCCCGTCCCGTTGCCGTGGCATCCGGACACTGCGAACTTTGCGGTTAGAATAAAGACGCGAATGGTTTGTCGCCAAGTTCATCTGAACCCTTCTACTTTAAAATATTTGCGAAACGCCCTCCTCACAATCAGGATACTGATGCATACCAATAAAGACCCGGTCAGGAAGGCTGCACCGGGGAAATAAACGGGAGCATTGGGGCCGGAAAAAAACGAAAACAGATTGCTCATCATGGGCGGGCCGATGATGGCGCTGATGCTGACAAGTCCCGCGAGTAGTCCTTGCAATTCTCCCTGTTCGTTGGGAGGTACTTCGTTCGACATGATTCCCTGCATCGAAGGGCCGGTCAGTCCTCCCATGCAATAGACGACCTGGAAGGCGAACATCATCCATCCCGCATTGCAGAAGGCAAAAAGTGCGAGTCCGGTTGCGTAACTGCACAATCCGATGAAAGCAGATGTCCGTGAACCCAATCGCGGTGTCACGATGCGGATCAGTCCTCCCTGCACCAGTGCGACCAAAAGTCCGGCCACACCCAGCGAATAGCCCACCATCGCTTCACTCCAGCTGAACCGATAGATGGTATAAAAAGACCATGTATTTTGCACCGACTGAATGGCGATGTAAACCAAGGTCAGCGCCAATGCCAGGCTGCGGATGGAGCGGTGCCTGTTCAGGGCTTTGAAGGAACCCACCGGATTGGCCCGCTTCCAGTTGAAGGCACGCCGCAATTCAGGCTTCAGGGATTCGGGCAGGAAGAAATACCCGAAAACTGTGTTGAGGAAACCGAGTGCCGCTGCGGCATAAAACGGCCAACGGGTACCGAACTGACCCATGATACCGCCCAATACCGGACCCAGGATGAAACCGATGCCAAAGGCCATGCCGATGAGCCCGAAATTCTGGGCTCTCTTTTCGGGTGGACTCACGTCCGCTATATACGCCGTCGCCGTGGAGAAACTGGCCCCTGCCACCCCCGCCAGAATACGTCCGATGAAAAGCCACACGATGTGCGTGGACATGGACATCAGCAGGTAATTGACCCCGAAGCCGAAGAGTGAAAGTAACAGTACGGGTCTTCGACCATAACGGTCGCTCAACCCTCCGATCACCGGAGCAAAGAGGAACTGCGTAATGGCATAGGAGAACATCATCCAGCCGCCTATGCGCGATGCATCACCCATTCCCCCGCCCGTCAGTTCCTGGATCAGCTTGGGCAATACGGGAATGATGATGCCCAACCCGACGATATCGATCAACAGGGTGATGAAAATGAATATAAGTGCCGGGTTACGATTGGCTTCCACAATCACAAAGATGGAAAAAGGGGAACGGTTCCGTCCAGCAGTCTAATCCTATTGTTGCGCCCTATCCAACTTCGTGGCCCACTTCGCCGAAGCCATGTTCAGAAAAGCACAACGAAGAGCGTCCTGAAGCAACTCGGGGTCGAGGTGTTCATAGTAAAACAACGTCCAGCCGTAGCGGCCCCAGGCTTTGGGAACGGGGTGGATGTGTTCGGGATCGATACCGCTGAAGACGGACTGGTCAACTTCCGATAGGCGCAGACAACAGCGTTTCTCCGCAGAGTTCAATGTGGCGAAAATGCGGCCGCCAATTTTAAAAGCACGCATGACCTCGCGGTGAGGGGTTTCTATGACACCGGGAAAAGAACGGGCGATGAAAGCGATGTCCGATTGGGTCACTGCTCAGCCACGAACCATGATCACTTCCATGTCGAGCTGCTCTGTGCCTGAGCCGACAGTACGGTACATGGTGATGGTGTATTCCTTCTCGGTGAGGTGATGGACCTCGCGTGTCCGTTCAAGAATATTTCCCTTGGCGTCCTTCTTCTCTCCGCGGAAAACAATGTCGCCGGTCTTGGTATCGAGCGTTCCCGAAGTAAAATCAATCCCGAAACCGAAGTTGTCCATCCAGGTGGAGGTATAAAGTCCGGTTTCGGGATTGAAGCTGGTGAAACTGACTCCCTCCAGGCCCTTGTCCCCAACCATACCAGAATGCCTTGCTTCCTGGATCCTACCTTCCATGATCATGGAAATACCGCAACGCAGGTCGCGGTGCTCCACAGCAGGTTGCCCCTTGGGTTGGTTGTGAAATTTCAAGGTGACCATCCACTCGCCACACGCTTCGCGCAGGCGGCTGAATTCAGGACCTTCAAGGGGATTGGTTTGTCCGAAGGAAAATGAATGGATTCCGGTAAGAAGTGTAAGGGCAAGAAGAAATTTTCGCATGAGAAGATGTGTTATCTCATGCGAAAATAATTCATCGGCGGCGGAATCCGGCCGGATTGGCTCCGGCAGCAATGGCTTCCTTGCGCTTTACGCGTGCAGCCTTGGCGGCTTCTTTGTATTTTTCGATGGCAGCAGGATCGGGCGGTACCAAAACTCCGTCAGGCAGAAACTGGTGGGTGCGGTAAATGTCCAACTCGGATCCGTATTTACGGATGAGGTCTTTTTCCACATCAGCATCGTCGAAGCCTCGGAAGGTAACGGAAACGCCTTCGCGTCCCGCCCGGCCTGTACGGCCGATGCGATGCACGTACGTCTCTGCGTCAGCCGGCATGTCGTAGTTGATGACCAGGTCGAGTTCCTTCACATCAATGCCGCGGGAAGCGAGATCGGTGGCGACCAGGATCTTCAATCTGCCGCTTTTGAAATCCTTCAAGGCTTTCTCACGCTGGCTCTGCGACTTGTCGCCGTGGATGCTCTGCGCGGGATGACCCTCTTTGCTGAGTACGCGGGCCAAACGGTCGGCTCCACGCTTGGTGCGGGTGAATACCAAAGCCTGGTCGGCAGGTTCTTTCTCCAACACATCGAATAAAAGTGCCTGGCGCTTGTCGCGGTTGACCCAGTACATGCGCTGGCGGATCTTGGGCAGGTTCTTCTCGTCGGTGATGATCTGGATCCTAACGGGATCGGACATGTGCTTTTCAGCCATGGCCCGGATGTCATCCGGCATGGTGGCGCTGAACAACAGGGTCTGGCGTTCCTTCGGGAGAAGTGCAAGGATCTTGTTGAGGTCGCGGGCGAATCCCATATCGAGCATACGGTCGCACTCGTCCAATACCAACGTCTGTACCCCGTTCAGGCGCACGTGGCCCTGGTCGTAAAGGTCAAGAAGCCGGCCCGGAGTAGCGATGAGGATGGAAGGGTGCCTGCGCAAGGCCTGCTCCTGCGATTGCTGTCCCACACCACCGTAGATCAACGCGAGCTTAAAGGGAAGGGATTTCCCATAAGCGCTGAAGTTGTCGTGGATCTGGATGGCGAGTTCGCGGGTCGGAGCGAGGACGAGGACGCGGATCCCCTGGGCCGATGCCGAATTGGCAAGGCGGTGAAGGATCGGCAGGGCGAATGCGGCGGTCTTGCCGGTGCCCGTCTGTGCAAGTGAAAGCACATCACGGCCGTGGATGACCGAAGGAATGGTTTGCTCCTGTACGGGAGTCGGGGCGGTGTAGCCCTTCTGCTTCAGTGCATCCAGTATGGACGGATGCAACTGCAATGATTCAAATGTCATGCTGTTTACGTTGGTCTGCATCGTTACTACACCGCAGGCGGAATGCCCGGATGGCGCTGCAGACGATACCACAGGTAATTTCTATGTGACCTTGGGGGTTGTTGCGTGTGGCGGAATGGTCCGCTCAACGATAGAAATCACGCTTTGATGGTACAAATGTACGCACTCTTACGCGCTGAACCAAGAAAATGTTTCCTTGGGCATGCCGGCGAAGACGGTGTACAGTGGTTTTTTCAGAGACAAAAGCTTGCTCTCAAGGTCATCAGCCCAGCTCAAGCGTGGCCTTGCCGAAACGCTGCAAAGTGCGGATATGCGATCGCAAAGCATCGATGAATCGTGGATTTTCCATGTAGGGAATACCATATTCGCGGGCTGTCGAGGCAACAATAGGAGCCAGGGCAGGGTAATGGATGTGGCATATCCGTGGGAACAGATGATGTTCCACCTGAAAGTTCAATCCACCGACATAATACGTGATCAAGGGATTGGTCGTCGAGAAATTCACAGTGGTGCGCAATTGGTGCACCGCCCAGCTGTTTTCAATGGTTCCATTCTCCGTAGGCACCGGGTGATCGGTCCCTTCCACGGTGTGCGCGAGCTGGAAGATGGTGGTCAGGATCATGCCCGCAGTGAAGTGCATGAATAGAAAACCACCAAGCCAGGCGGTCCACGATACGTTGAAAACAGCGATGGGGATCACAAGGGTATAGGCGAAATAAAAGCACTTGGTAACAATGATCTTGGCCAATGTAACACGATTCTGCTTCCTGGTCTGGGGATTCACGCCGTTCTTCGCATGCTTATTGAATTGGATGAAGTCTTTGGCAAGCGCCCAGTACAATGTCAATATGCCATAGAAGAGGAAGGCATATACCACCTGAAAACGATGTATGCCTTTCACCTTCGTGTGAGGCGACATGCGCAGGATGAGCTTGTCGTCGATGTCCTCGTCGAAGGAGGCGATGTTGGTGTAGGTATGATGTAAGATGTTGTGTTGGTTGTTCCAGTTGAACACGCTTCCGCCGACAAGATTCAAACTGTGTCCCATCATCCGGTTTACCCATTTGCGGGAGGAGTAGGCGCCGTGGTTTGCATCGTGCATCACGCTCATCCCGATTCCCGCAAGCGATATGCCCATCAATAGCCAGAATGTGATTTGAACACCCATTGGCACCTGCATGAAAAGCATGATGA
>JAULUX010000038.1:0-20455 GCA_032111385.1 Bacteroidia bacterium | reverse complement strand
TCAATTAAATATAGAACAAACCCAAATTTGGGACTGCAAATCTACGAAAACAATTCATTCAAACAAGAAACGAGGCGGAAAAGTTGACTTGAATGGTCAAATCTTCCGCCCCGCTAAATTTTAATGCCGGCTACCCACCGAAAAAGGGGTTATTGTCTAACCAATCGGGTCAGTCGAATACGTCCCTCACGGTCGGCAACTTCAACCATATACACTCCACGGGAAAGGGCGTCCACACTGAATCGGAAAAGCGTCTCGCTTGCGTCCGGTCGGTGACGAAGCACCTCCCTGCCGTTCAGATCCAGCACCCTGAGCGTTGAGATCGGGAAGGAGGCCTGGATACTCACGATACCGGATGCCGGGTTAGGCAATATCAACACCTCGTCGGAGGCGGCCAGTTCAGCAACACTCTGCGTGTTGGAAGCGAGATTCATCCGCAGAAGATATACCCGCTTGAAATTGTAGCCTTCGTTGGGTGTCCAGGGGTTGGCACCGAAAAGTACGCCGGTCACGTTGGGCCTCCAGTTGTATTCCGTGGTTCCAAGCGTGATATTATCTGCGTATTCCTGCACGGCTAGCAGATATGTGCCAATGGCCGCATTCAATGGTGCGCCGGAAGGCGTGGTGATGGGCAATGTCAAAACGACGCCGTCGGTATCGGCCGCGGTGAACACGTAGGTGGCCGACTGACCGATGATGCCTGAGGGCTGACCGGAAACGGTGCTGTAAACGACCACCCGGGTGGAATCACCAAGAGTTGGTCCGTTCAGTACGAATGTGGCGGAGGAGATCCTGGCCGGAGCATTGATGGCGAAATACTGACCCAGTAAGCCTCCGGTACCATTGCCAATACCCAAGGCACCGGTGCGGATCCCGTTGTCGCGGGCATAAACCGAATCGCTGACCGCCAGACGGAAGGAAGCAGTATCGTTCGCCGCATTCAGGTCGGTGGCCCCTGTCATGGAAATGGAGTTGAAAACATCGTACACGCCATTGCCGGAGGGAGTGAATGTGGAGTTGGGGGCAATGGTGGCCGAATTTCCAGAGGTCAGGTTGCTGGCTGAGGCGTTTCCGGTGTAGACAACCGATGCTCCTTGAGAAACCTGCACTTGAAGATTCAGTGCAGCAACTGTGTTTGATCCTTTGTTGCTGACAACAGTGGGGAAAACGAACGGTATCACCTGGGTGCTGGGCACCACCGTGTAAGAAGGCTGCCAGTTGGTGGAGTCGAGGGATGCATCGTCGGACAGCAACGTCACATCATTGAGTTCATAGGCGAACAATATGTCGTTGGGTGTACCCTGGATGATGCCAAAAATGGATGGCACCCCGGCGACGAAACCGGAACCGATGTTCAGACCTCCTGCGGTACCTGTATTACCACCTGAAGCGGGGCCGATATCCGCGTTTGCATTACGGGAAACGGCAGTGGGAGTACCTGCGGGCAATTGCAGGCGCACCAGGGTGGAGTTGCTGGGTGGGCCCTGGTTGAATACCCACAGGTAAGGACCGCCTGAAGTGGTGTTGTCGACGGCCATGCCATAGATTCCGCTTTGACCATGCGTGGCTGCGGGGATACCGTTCACAAGTGCTCCATTCATGTCGACCAAAGCGATATCGGTACCGAAGTTGCCGACCCAGAAACCACCCGCACCGGCATTGGCTGCAGCATCGTAGGTGATCGAGCGGATATTGAAGCCAAGCGTGGTCGGCAGAGTACTTGCAAGGGTCTTCGTAACCGGATCGATGACCTTGATGGCAGTCGTATTATCGGAGGCATAAATCAAAGTGCCGTCGGTAGTCATTGCCCTGACCCCTGAGCTTGCTGAGCCTACACCGGCGATGACAAAAGAAGAGGTCAATGCACCGGTCGGAGAGTAAGTAAACAACGTGTCCCGGTTCCATTTGGAGACCCAGAATTCAGTGCCAGTCCAGCAGACGCCGGCATAGGCACCGGTTCCCCCGGACGAATCCAGGTTGACGGTGAATTGCAGATCGAACAGCGCTGCAGGGGCGGGTGAAGAAGGATGAGATCCCCTTAGGTTTGAAGCGACGGCTTCAGATAGGGAAACGGATGGCACATTCTTTAAAGGAGCTTTTTCGGCCGAGGACTGGCCTTGTGCGGTGAAAGCGGAAAGCACCAGTGCGATGGCACATACGGATGAATAATGTCTGATCATGACGGGTTGGATTTGTAAACGAAAGTAATCGGTTCAGACATATGGTCAAACTCCGCCAATACACGGTAATCCGACAAGAAAAAAGGCCCACCGGTAGCGGCGGGCCTTATCAGGTGAGCTATCGGGGTCAATTCCCGCGCTGCTTCTCCTTGTGTTTGGTGATTTGCTTTCGAAGCGCCTCCACGGCATGGTCGGTAGCCTCTTCAAACGTCTTGCACTGTTCACGGGCAAAAAGTGTTTTGCCGGGAGCGGTGAGCTTGATTTCCGCGACCTTGTTCCCACGGACATCGTCTTTCTCAATGCGCAGAAAAACTTCGCTTTCGACAATCGACTCGTAAAAATGGGTCAGCTTGTCGACTTTGTCGTGGATGAAGGTGAGCAATTTACGGTCTGCATCGAAGTGGATGGATTGGACTTTGACTTTCATATTCTCGCGTTTTTATAGTTATGCCTTCGGAAAGGCTTGTTGGTAGACTTCCTTTAGCTTTTCAATGGAATTGTGCGTGTACACCTGCGTAGCGGCCAGGCTGCTGTGCCCAAGTAACTCCTTGATGGCATTGATGTCGGCACCGTGGTTGAGCATGGTAGTGGCGAAAGTGTGTCTCAGAACGTGAGGGCTTTTCTTTTTTCCGGTCGAAACCTCGCCTATGCGTCTCCTGACAAGCCGATAAACGAAGCCCGGGGTCATTTGGTTTCCTTTATTATCAACGAAAAACCAAACGTGTTCAGTATGCTGCTCTTGAAGAAAATTGCGCCGTGCCGACAAATAGAACTCCAGCACCTGTTTAAACGCATTGGTAATGGGAATCTGTCTCACTTTGTTCCGTTTTCCCAACACTTTCACCGTGAGGTTGAACAGATTGATATCCTCTATTTTCAAACCGATCAACTCGGATAATCGCACCCCTGTCCGGTAGAAAAAATCGAGAACGAGCAGATCCCGCAACTCTTCAAATGTCCCATTTGTATCCTCCTCCCTTCTCTCCACCAGCAGCCGGTCCATCTTCTGCTCATCCAGGTATTCCGGAAGCTTCTTCCGCGTCTTTGGCCCCTGCACTTTAAGCATGGGACTTCGAGGCATGACTCCTGTCCGAACGAGATACCTGTAAAAGCTGCGCAAGGCAGTGATTTTCCGGTTCACGGAACGGGGATCAAGTCCGTTCTCCATCAGCTGCACCACCCACGACCTGATCAGCAAATGACCGGCATCTACAGGAGAGTCCATCTGGTATTGGGTACGCAGGTAATCGGTGAATTGCCTGAGGTCGGTCTCGTAAGAGACAAGCGTATGGCGTGAAAAACGCTTCTCGTGCTGCAGGTAAGAAAGAAATGGACCGATCACTTCCGCCATAAGGATCTTCTCATTTTTCGGAAAGATAATCAGGAAAGGCTGAAAAGAGGCTGCCTGTAAAATAAAAATCCGGGCACCATCGGCACCCGGATTGAACGATCTTATGAAAATGAACTCCGCTCTCGCCTGGCTGACCGCTACAATGGGGTCAGAGGGACGGAAGGTTCAAATCAGGACTGTACCTGAGACTGAAGGTGATTTTTGTAAATCGCCTTCTTGATTTCCGTACGACGAGCCACAGAAGGCTTTTCAAATGCCTGACGGGCACGGAGCTGCTTTACAGTGCCGGTCTTCTCAAATTTCTTCTTGTACTTTTTGAGAGCCTTGTCGATGGTTTCGTTTTCTTTAATCGGAACTATGATCATGATGGTTTATTGAATAAGGGTGGCAAAGATAGGAAGGAGACTGAAAAAAACCAACACGACTGCGAGGTTGGTTATCCGAATCGCACTTTTTGATGTAATAAATTGAAAATCAAGACACTCAATTGTACTGAAACAAACTTTTGAGCTCAAAAACAGTATCGAGATACACTTTTTCCAATCCCTCTGATAGCAGAGACACCTGACCGGAATTGCCACTCCTACCCGACTCTTCAAGTGCCTTGCAAACAGAACCGAGTCGAGCGGCTCCCATTTGCAGGCTGGTTCCTTTGAGTTTGTGAGCGGCTTTCCAAACCAGATCCAGATCGCCGGATGCGGCTCCGGTCACGATTTCACGTATGGAAACCGGAGCCTGCTTCATGAACAGATCCATGACTTGCTGGACGAATCCGGGATCGCTTTGCCTTGCGATTTCCATCAGTCTTTGGATGGCCGCATTCTCCACCAAAAGAACGGCATTGAAATCAGGCAGCGAGGAACGCTGTTGACTGTGTGCCGCATCGCTCTTACCGGGTCTGGAAGCAGCACCTCCGCCCCACTTCAACAACACACGCTCGAGGTCTCCGGTGGTGATGGGTTTTGAAATGTAGTCGTCCATACCGGCATCCGTACAGGCACGGCGATCTTCTTGTCCGGCAAAGGCGGTCATAGCCACTATGGTGGGCTGGCGCTCACGGGGCAGTTCCGCCCGGATGTGACGGGTGGATTCCAATCCGTCCCACTCCGGCATCTGCACATCCATGAACACAAGATCGAACGACTGCTGTTTCACCATTTCAAAGGCTTCCTTGCCGTCCGCAGCGGAAACCAACTTGTAACCGAGCCGCTCAAGCAATTTCACGGCGAGCAGTCGATTGATGTCGTTGTCCTCGACCAACAGGATCCGCAAAGGGGCCTGTTCAGCCAGCGGGCGACCATCATTCACTACCGGGGATGACCGCTGGTTGTCATGCACTTTCTCATCGCCGGATCGTCCTGTGCGAATGGTGAAAAAGAAAGAACTGCCTTCGCCGGGCTGGCTTTCAACCCAGATCTTACCGCCCATCAATTCCACAATGTTCTTACAAATGGTCAATCCCAGCCCGCTGCCACCGTATTTGCGGAACGTTGAAGCATCAGCCTGGGTAAAAGCGGAAAACAGCCCTTTCGCCTGTTCAAGATCAATTCCAACTCCGGTGTCTCTCACCTCGAAACCCAGCAAGAATCCGTCGGGGGACTTCTCCCGAAGAACGAGAATCACCTTCACCGATCCCCGCTCCGTGAATTTGATGGCGTTGCCAAGCAGGTTGAGTAAGACCTGGCGCAGACGGGCTTTGTCGCCAACGACCACATCAGGCAGAACGGAGGAAAGTTCAGCTTCCAGGGTAAGTCCTTTTTCCTTGGCACGGCCTGAAAGTATAGTGAGAGACTCCTCCACGACCTCCCGGAGCCTGAAGGGCACATGCTCCAGTTGCATCCTGTTGGCTTCGATCTTCGAAAAATCGAGCACATCGTTGATGACTTGAAGAAGCGCCTCACCGCTGAGCCGGATAATATCCACAAACTCCTTCTGTTGAGCATCAAGCTTTGTACTGTTCAACAACTCGGATATCCCCAGTAACCCATTCAGCGGTGTACGGATTTCATGGCTCATCAGTGCCAGGAATTCCGATTTGGCCTTCGTGGCATCCTCAGCTTTGTCGCGAGCCTCGAGCAAAGCCCTCTCCTGATTGATGCGTTCGGTGACATCCCTACCCGAAAAGGTCAACCCGGTGATGATTCCGCTATTCTCCCTCACCGGATAGAGTTCCACTTCAAACATTCCGGAATCGGAACCCTTCATCGGCATTCTGAACCGACGGGTTGTACCCGTTATCACGGCATTGAAATGCTCCTTCCACGACTTACGCTCCTCCAAGGGCAATTGATCGATGAAGGGGAAATCCTCACGCAGTGGATATCCGTAGAGCTTGAGAAATAGATCTCGGTACCGTTCGTTCAGCACGGTGAACTTGCCCAATGTATCCAGCGAGAAAATCGCCTCACCGGTGTTCTCGACAAGAGCAAGAAGATTACCCTGGCTATACCTTAACTTGTGCTCCATCTCCTCCGCCTCACTCGTATCGACGGCGGTAACCACCACAAATCGCTGTGCCGGCATTCCGGCTCCGATCACCTCAAGCTGCCTCGGCTTGCCATCGCGATGAATGATCCGTCGATGACAACGGATTACACGGTATTTCTCCCCTACAAGCAGGCTGAACCACCGCTGATGCAGTGTGGTCTCCTCCGGGTGAAGCAACTGCTCGAAGGTCAAGCTTTTCAATTCAGGAACCGAATAGCCGGTGAGTACGGAAAAGGCTTCATTCACCTCGAGGAATCGTCCATCGTGCGACACGATTGCCGCTGATTCCGAAACCGGCATCTCCGAACGGAACGGATCGCCGAATGAAGATACGCTTCGCTCGGCAGGAGGCTCTGTACGGAGGTATGCGGTTGTTGAGCTGCCTGCGGTAGCCGAAGGAGATCGTTCTTTTGAATCGGCGAAGGACGGAGTCTCCACGATCCGTATGGACACCGCGCCGGGAGAAGAGGTCAATCCCGATTCGGAAAGAACTTCTTCAACAGGCTCAGGCGCTGAAGTTGGTGTTTGCAATTGAACATCAGGAACAGATTGTTGGTCGTATGGCTGCCGGAAAAGACAATACAAGTATCCTCGCTGCACCCTGCGGATATCCAGTTCAGCCTCAAACGACTCACCCGTTCTCTTCCTCAGGCTCATACGCTTATTCCTCAGGCCTGCCCTGGAAATGACCTCCAGCAACATCTCGATCTCCTCCGGGTTGAGCAGGGTGGAAAACATGTCGTCGAAACGGAATTCATCAAGTTCTTCCTCGCGTTCAATTCCGAAGTAAGCCCTGGCCTGAGGACTTGCCCGCATCGCTACTCGCCTTGCACCGTCAAAAATCATCCAGGCACCCTCTTGTTGATCGCTCAGCACCTGGGTGATTTCCATGACCTTCTGCCTGCCGGGGTTCAAACGGAAAACCAAAAGAAGTCCGATCACCAGCAGAATAAATCCGAACAAAAGCGAAACCAACAAGGGATCAGGATTCAGCACAGCCTTTCGTGGATTAACCTATTCATGTAAGTAAACTTATTCGAAAAATTGTTGAAAAAGTTACAGTATCATGAAATTATTAAACATTGATTTACAACAAACTAACAATGTTCCACATAAAACATTTCAACAGGCAAGGGAATAAAAACTACCGGAGCAACTCCCACTCCCGGCGCAGAAAAACGGCCAGTTCCGCCACATTTTCTTCTGAAAAATCGAAACGCACGCCTGCGCGCTCGTAGATTTCGCCGATTGATGCGGTATACCCCATACGCAGGGCATCCAGATAGCCGGCAATACAGGCTTGGGGATCCTTTCTGTATTGCCGCCAAAGGGCAACGGCACCCAATTGTGCGAAGCCATACTCAATGTAATAAAACGGCACTTCGAAAATGTGCAATTGCTTTTGCCACAAGGCAGCCCGTGTGTTCTCGAGTCCGGACCAGTCCACTGCACCACCGCTGAATCGTGCGTGGTTGGAAAGCCACGCCTGATCCCTTTCCTGCGGTGTGTGACCGGGGACTGTATAAATCCAGTGTTGAAATGCATCCACCGCAGCGATCCAGGGCAATCCTTTCAGAACATCTTCCAGGTGCTTCCTCTTCGCGCGCTTCAGCTCCTCGTGGTCTGAGAAGAAATGATGCCAATGTTCCATGGAAATCAATTCCATCGACATGGAAGCGAGTTCGGCCACCTCACTGGGGAGATTTTTGAAATCGACCAGTTCCAGCGGGCGGTCGACGATCGACTGCACGGCATGTCCACCTTCGTGGACCATGGTGACCAGGTCGCGGAGGGTATTGCTGGAATTCATGAAAATGAAAGGGAGCCCTGTCTCATAAAGCGGATAATTGTATCCTCCGGGAGCCTTCCCCTTCCGAGAATCAAGATCAAGCCTTCCGGCCTCCTCCATCTGCCGCATGCAATCTCCCAAAAACGGATCGATCTCGGTAAAGCAGGCAATGGTGCGTTGCATGAGTTCCTTCGCCGATTGAAACGGACGAAGGGGTTGTTGACCAGCTTTAACAGCACTAAGATCCCAGGGCTTGAGGGTTTCTACTCCCAGTTCTTTCTTTTGGGCGTGGTCGATGGCCTCAGTCAAAGGAACGATGAACCGTTCTACCGATTGGTGGAAACGGAAACAGTCTGCCGGGGTATAGTCGAATCGCCCCAGGCTGGCGAACATATAATCGCGATAATCCTCAAATCCGGCGTTCAGGGCGATGTCATTTCGCCTGACGACCAGATCGTCCATTAAGGCATCAAGCTTTGCCCGGTCCTGCAGACGCCGCTCGGAAATCAGGCGGTAGATCTCTTCCCGCCGCTTTGGATCGTCCTGCTCCAAAAGTCCCGCAGCCTGCTGCAGGGTCAGCTCCTTGCCGTCCAAGTTCACAGACATGGCGCCCGTAATCACGGAATACTCCTGCTCGCGTTGCTGCAAAGCGGCAATCAGGGGGACATTTTCCTCGGAAAAAATCTCAACCCTCTTGCGAATCTGACGCAGCAGTATCTCGTAGGGACGTCCGGTGAGCTCCGACAGGAAAGGACACGCCAGCAGTTTCAAGTCCAGCTGATGCCCAAGGGGAGCCACCCGGGGTTGAATTTCACCGACAAAAAAACGGTAGGCCTCCGCAAATTTTTCACTGGTCGTATCACAGCTCATCCGGATATACCGCCAACCCAAGTCTTCCTGCAGAAAAGCTTCCAGCTCGCTACGATCGCGCAGCCAGCCAAGAAGTGAGTCTGGTGTTTGGATCTCCCTATGGAGTAAATCGTCGAAAAACCTTTTCAGCTGATCCCATTCACTGACCTGTAGATCTTCGGGAAGAAATGAACGGTTGGCCGTTAATGTGGTGCTCATGGGTTAAACCTGTCGTAATTAGTAAGTTGGCAGGAGAAAACATAGTTCCATCCGATGAAGAGTCTGTAACCCTCCATCGGGTAACCTACCGGTAGAATCACTCCTTGGTCTTGGCGGTTTTACGCGCCTTTTTCACGGGAGCTTCTCCGACGACAGCCTCTTCCACCGGTTCCGCTTTTTTCTTGCGGGTTGCCTTTGGTGCGGGAGCGGCCTCGGCAACAATAGCCTCGGCAACGACAGCCTCGGCAGGTTGCTCCTGCCCGGCATCGGTTGTTTCTCCCAACACTTCACGCATCGACTCCTCAGCCTCGGGTGTTCCGATAATGTCCTTCACCAGGTTGTACCAGATGAACATCTTACGGATATCGGATGCGTGCACCCTTTCGTCATCGAACTCCGGCATGATCTTCTTCATGGCAGTACGGAGATCGGCAGGTTCTGCCTTGGGGGAAACAGAGGAGGAAAACTCGTCTTGCTCCTTCATCATCTTGAAAACCTTGTACAAAGGCATGTCATCGCCATGTGTGTAGACGGCTATGTCCTTCAGCATGATGATGCGCTGGGTGGATGAAACGGGGATCCGGCGGGCATCCGCCAGGGATTCGACGACAAATCCGCCGTTGCGCATTTGAGCGACCATGCGAAAGAGTCCGCTAAGGCCGGGAATGGAGATGATTTTTTCGAAGCTCATTCAGTGTTTGTATGGATGCAAAAATAGGATGATTTGGCGAATGCGGACCCACTTTCGTCGAGACAGGGCGCGTGTTGATAAAATCGCATGCCGTTTACCGGGTGCGGCACCCAGATTATTTAAGTTTGAAACGGAGGTTTTTCCACCTCCGTTTCATTCATGCGCACCATTAAAAAAGTAGCGGTGCTGGGATCCGGCATCATGGGATCACGCATTGCCTGCCATTTTGCGAATGCAGGATTCGAAGTGGTTTTGCTCGACATTGTCGCTCCACCCTCTTCCGAACCGGAGGGCAAACCGGTTGACCGGAACCGCCTGGTGAACGAAGCGCTTCAAAAGGCCATCGCATCCAATCCCTCCCCGCTTTACCGCAAGGGGTTTGCCTCCCGTATCCGTACGGGAAATTTCGAAGACGACATGGCGTTGATCGGCGATGTCGACTGGATTCTTGAAGCGGTGATTGAACGCCTGGACATCAAGCAACAACTTTTCGAAAAAGTGGAGTTACACAGAAAACCACAGGTTCCGGTCACGACCAATACCAGCGGCATTCCCATCTCGTGGATGGCCAAAGGGCGTTCTGAGGATTTTCGAAAGCACTTTTTGGGGACGCACTTTTTCAATCCTCCCCGTTATCTGAAACTGTTGGAAATCATCCCGGGTCCCGAAACCGACCAGGAATTGGTCGATTTCATGATGGGTTTCGGCGACAAGCACCTTGGAAAAACAACCGTGCTCTGCAAAGACACTCCGGCTTTCATCGCCAACCGAATCGGGGTGTTCGGCATACTCTATCTCTTCCATTTGGTACGCAAGCTGGACCTGACCGTAGAGGAGGTTGACAAACTCACCGGACCGGTACTCGGTCGCCCGAAGTCAGCCACGTTCCGGACCTGTGATGTGGTAGGACTCGATACGCTGGTGCATGTGGCCCGCGGATTATCGGATGCACTGCCTGAGGACTCTATGCGCGAGTATTTCCACTTGCCGGACTACGTGGAGAAGATGGTCGAGAACAAATGGCTCGGGGATAAGACCAAACAGGGCTTTTACAAAAAAACAAAAGGAGACGACGGCCGTTCGCAAATATTGGCGTTGGATCTTGGAACCCTGGACTACAAGCCTTCTGCCAAAGTGAAGTTTGCCACTCTCGAGCAAACTAAAACCATCGACGACCTGGCGCAACGCATGCGTGTGCTGATCGCCGGCAAGGACAAAGCCGGAGACTTTTACAGGGCCTCTTTCTTTGGGCTGTTCCGCTACGTCTCGGAGCGCATACCTGAGATTGCAGATGAAATCTACCGCATAGACGAAGCCATGCAGGCGGGGTTCGGCTGGGAACAAGGCCCCTTCGAAGCCTGGGACACCATCGGTGTCCGTACCGCTGTTGACCAGATGGAAAAGGCCGGTATGCCTGCGGCCGGCTGGGTGACTCAAATGCTTGAAAAAGGCCATGAGTCATTCTACAAAACCGATGCGGGACGGAAACTGTATTACGATGTAAGGACGGGTACTTATCTTGCCATCCCGGGACAAGAATCCTACACGCTTTTACAACCGCTGAAAGGAACCAACACGGTATGGAGCAACGCCGGCTGCCAGGTGATCGATATCGGTGACGGGGTGTTGTGCTGTTCTTTCTCGACCAAGATGAATACCATCGGAAGCGAGGTAGTTGCCGGAGTGAACAAGGCCATCGAACTCGCGGAGCAGGGACACAAAGGGCTGGTCATCAGTAACGAAGCTGCCAATTTCAGCGCAGGAGCCAACCTGGCCCTGGTGCTTATGTTCGCGATCGAACAGGAATGGGACGAGATTGACATGGCCGTAAGGATGTTCCAAGGCATGAATATGCGCGTTCGCTATTCCTCCGTGCCGGTAGTCGTAGCCCCTTTCGGGCTTACCTTGGGCGGTGGCTGTGAGATGATGCTGCATGCCGACCGTGTGCAGGCCCATGCGGAGCTTTACACCGGACTGGTGGAATTCGGAGTCGGATTGATCCCCGGCGGCGGAGGCACGAAAGAGTTCGCCCTGAGGCTGTCTGACGCTTTGCGGGATGGAGACATCGGCACCAACGCCCTGCGCGAACGGTTCCTAACCATCGGTCAGGCCAAAGTATCCACATCCGCACACGAAGCCTATGACCTCGGGCTATTGCGTCCGGGCACCGACCACATCACCCTGAACCGAACGAGGCTCATCGGAGACGCGAAAAAGGCCGTATTGGAACTTTCAGACGCCGGTTACGTACAACCCCAGCCCCGAAAGGATATCCGGGTATTGGGAAAATCAGGACTCGGCATGATCTGGGCGGGCGCCAACAGCATGCTTGCAGGAGGATACATCAGTGAACACGACCAGTTGATCAGCCAAAAACTAGGCTGGATCCTCTGCGGCGGCGACCTCAGCTCCCCTACCCTGGTATCGGAAAAGTACCTCCTTGACCTGGAACGGGAGGCCTTCCTGTCGCTTTGCGGCGAGAAAAAAACGCTGGAACGCATCCAATCCATACTCACTACCGGAAAAGTTCTTCGGAATTAAAGAAAAAAACTAATTTAGCCACACAATTGCCCGACTATGAAACCTTGGTGTAAACTGCTTCTGCTTCTTTTCATCTTCCCCTTGTTCGTCAATGCACAGATCGAGGAGAAGCCTAAGTATGCACCCGGCAAGGAGAAACACCGCAACAAGACCGATGAAATCGGTCAAAAGCAAGGGGTATGGAAGACTTACAATTCCATGGGCGACCTCATTAACGAAGTGGAATATGTCAACGACCGCCGTCACGGTGTCAGCCGCAAATTCTACCCATATGGAAAAGTGATGGAGGAGCAGGAATACCAGAATGGGATCAAGGAAGGGGCTTATAAGCGTTATTACTATTCAGGTTCCGTAAAGCAGGAAGGGGAATACATTGCCAACAAAAAAGACGGTCGCTGGGTGAAGTATTACGAAGATGGTGAAATCGCCAGTGAGGGCAACTACAAAAACAACAAGCGTGATGGTGAATGGCGCACTTTCAATCGCAAAGGCCAGCTGATCAATGCCGCCCAATTCAAAGATGGGGTTGACATGAAGGCTGCTGCCGAAGAAGCCAAGAAGGCGGAAGCCGCTAAAAAGGCTGCTGAAGCAAAGAAAGGTGGCAACAAGAAGACAGGTGCCGCTGCCGATTCCTTGAAAAAGGCAACCGCACCGATTCCTGTTGCAGCACCCGATTCAGGGTCTGTCAAAAAGTAACACCGCGCTTTATTTCCGCGACTTTCATTTTTAGTGACTTCCTGCGTTTTTATTGTGTTCAAAATTCGGGGAGAATTGTCTGCCCGTATCCAATCACTTACCCCACCACCTGTTTACTTTTGAGTAAAATCGATTCGCATGAAACAGGATGCCTACATCCTAACCGGATTCCGTTCGGCCGTTGGGAAAGCCCCTCGCGGCATGTTCCGCACTACCCGGCCGGATGACCTAGCAGCCGCAGTGATCCGCCACCTGGTGGAATCGGTTCCCGGCCTCGATAAAGAATTCATCGACGACGTTATCGTCGGCAACGCCACTCCCGAAGCTGAGCAGGGCCTGAACATCGGACGGATGGTGGCCATGATGGGCCTGGACACCTGGAAGGTGCCCGGTATGACCGTCAACCGCTATTGTGCATCCGGACTGGAAACCATCGCCATCGCTGCGGCGAAAATCAGGGCAGGCATGGCCGATTGTATAGTGGCAGGTGGCGTAGAATGCATGAGTCCCATTCCTTTCGGCGGATGGCGGATCGTCCCCAACTTCGAAGTCGCCGGGATGCATGCGGACTATTATTGGGGCATGGGCTTGACCGCCGAAGCAGTTGCCAAAGAATACCATGTGACGCGCGATGCTCAAGATGCGTTTTCATACGACTCCCATCGCAAAGCGACGGCTGCGATCGCATCGGGTAAGTTCCGGAGCCAGATCGTCCCATTCACCGTGAAAGAGGTTCTTCTGGATGAAAACGAAAGAAGACAAACACGAGAAACCGTTGCAGATACTGACGAAGGTCCCCGCGCCGATACAGCCCTCGACAAACTGGCTAAGCTGAAGCCTGTTTTCGCCCAAGACGGAAGCGTCACCGCGGGCAACAGTTCGCAAACGAGCGACGGTGCAGCCTTTGTATTGGTGGTGTCCGAGTCCATGCTCAAGCGTTTGAACCTGCAGCCGCGGCTTCGCTTCGTTCACTATGCCGTGGCAGGAGTCGAACCTCGCATCATGGGCATTGGTCCTGTCGAGGCCATTCCCGCCGCACTGAAAGGCGCCGGGTTGAGCCAGAACGACATTGACCTGATCGAACTCAACGAAGCCTTCGCCTCCCAGAGCCTGGCTGTCATCCGTACGCTAGGACTTGATCCGGAAACCGTGAACGTCAATGGAGGTGCGATCGCACTGGGTCATCCACTGGGTTGCTCGGGAGCCAAACTGACTGTTCAACTCATGAACGAGATGGAGGATCGCAAAAAACGCTACGGCATGGTCACCATGTGCGTCGGAACGGGGCAGGGTGCCGCAGGTATTTTTGAACGGATCGAATGAACGCGATTTCAATCCCCGTAAACAACCTCTTTTCAAACATGCTACGTAATCCCACAGTCACCATCCTGTTGATTGCTGTTTTACTATTCAACTTTTCAGACGCCAGCTCCCAGTCAACATCACCCGCTTCATCATTGTTATTCAACGCGAGGAACGGCCTCGGGTTCACCACTGCAGACAGTACCTTCAGCCTTAACATGCGGTTTCGCATCCAAAGCCGATTCGGGTACACCAGTGTATCGGACGAAGACCTGGAGCCCGAGTCGTTTGATATCCGTGTCAGGCGGTGCCGCCTACGGTTTGATGGATTTGTTTTCAATCCCCGGCTGACTTATAACCTGCAGCTCTCATTCACAAGAGCGGACATGGATTGGGACAATTCACAAGTACCCAACGTACTCCGGGACGCGATGATCCAATACCGGGTCAATAAAACCCTAAGCATCGGATTCGGCCAAGGCAAACTGCCCGGAAACCGCCAGCGTGTCATTTCATCCGGCGCCCTTGAATTCGTAGACCGCTCTATTGTCAATGCCGCCTTGAACCTGGACCGTGATGTCGGCTTCTTCGCAAACTGGCAGGGCAACCGGAGCGATTTTCACTATGTGCTCAAAACAGCCCTAACGGCTGGGGAGGGACGAAATCCAAACGAGACAGACAAAGGGCTGGCTTACACGGCACGCCTGGAGTTGCTCCCTTTGGGAAAATTCACCGAAGACGGGGATTACTTCGAGGGCGATCTACTACGTGAACAACGACCGAAGTTGTCATTGGCAGGCGTCGTGCATTGGAACGATGATGCCGTGAGGACCCAAGGTCAGCTGGGCAAATCGCTGTACAGCCCCAGGGATATTTTTGCATGGCAGGCCGATGCCTTGCTAAAATACAGGGGGGTAGCTATTTCGTCAGAATACCTGAGCCGAAGCACCGACTCATCCATCACGGTTTCGCCTGAAGACAGCGCTCAGGTCAGGTTCGTGTATAGCGGCTGGGGAGTGAACACTCAAGTGTCGTACTGCTTCAAGAGCCTCTGGGAGATTGCACTCAGACACACTTACCTCGAACCGGACCAGTCCATTTCCGACTATGAAATGGCGCGCACGCAGCTGGCAGCGGGTATCACCAAATACCTCTCTCGTCACAAAGTGAAACTGCAAAGCGACTTCACCTACGAGCTGCCTTCAAACGGAGAGTCCAATGGATTTTACCAGATCCGCTTCCAGGTGGAAGTCGGAATTTGAGGGAATAGTTAAGTCCGATTGAAACACCGTCATTCAAGGGGATATTCAGAACAATTGGCATCTTAATCGGCACAATGCTATCCTGACTATGCCTAAACTTCTAACTTTGAAAAAAAAGAAAATGCGCATCACCTTATTAATGATCACACTCCTGGCGACGATCCATTCCGTTTTCGCCCAAAAGATCGAATACAAAGACGGTACATTCACTACAGACGGTCAGGCTGTGGCGAAAAT
The DNA here is from genome assembly GCA_032111385.1 of Bacteroidia bacterium. Classification (GTDB taxonomy): domain Bacteria; phylum Bacteroidota; class Bacteroidia; order AKYH767-A; family OLB10; genus JAJTFW01. Next base: position 4,851 of record JAULUX010000038.1, on the reverse strand, counting down.
GATCAAATCCAAGAACGCCGCCAGCCTTGGAATGGTCAACGACTTTGAAGTACAGAACAACGATGGCAAGACGATGATCATCGCGGTACTTGCCGACGAATTCCCGGAAGATCCCAAAGACAACATGAGTTATTATTTCAAACTGACTTTTGTGGGTTTGGATAAGACCGGCTTTTTCAAGGTCAGTAAACTTGGCACTGAAAAGTCATTGGGGAAATTGCTCTGCGGAGCAGCCATTTTCAAAGATGGAGCCCTGGACCAGACTGCAACTTTCAACTTCATTGCCAAGCAGGGCAAGACCCCTCCAATGAAGACCAATGATTATGTTTTAATACAACGCAACAAAAGCTGGCCTATCGAACTGAAGGAAGGAAAACAGATCGAGCAGGATGGAAAAGTGATCGGTCAATGGATCGACAATACCCCTTCGGGCAGCAATGTCGACCAGTACGACTTCGCACTTCCATCCGGCCTGAAAGTGGCCAGCGTGAGTTTTACCGGAGGAAACAATGCGCAGTCCTGCGAGATGATCACATTGAAAGACAGTAGGAAACAAAATGTAGGCATTCCCAGCTCCGACAATGTCAAAATGCTCATGTCGTCCATCGACCGCAATCAGAAATCCCTGGAGAGAATTGTGAAGTGGCTCGTACAAAACCAATATCTATAAATAAATCCCGATCCTAAAGAGATCGTTTCAAATACACAAGAGGTCGCTTCATCTTCGAGGCGACCTCTTGTCATTTCAAGGCTTTTCATCCCGTTCTGTGAATGTTAAGAAATCTTTACGAAAAACGGGATTTTGTTATCAAATCTTTACCCTTCAAAAGCATTAACGAATTGTAAACAGAATGTTAAGTTCTTTGGGCCACGGTTTTAGAGATAAGAATCAGCCCGGTAGCATGGGCTGTCGATCATAAAACCGAACAGTACTGCCAACGATTTAAAAATCCAACGTAACATTCTCATTACAATTCATTCACATGAAGACCTTCCTGACCCGATTGCTCCTCACACTGGCGCTCTTCAGCAGCACTTCTGTCCTGAGCCAGGCTCAAATCGACACGCTTAAAAAAGAGAGTCCTAAAAAGTGGTTCGAAAGCATGAACATCCGCGGTTACGTCCAGGCACGTTACAACCGCTTGCTGGAAACCAACTCCGACCTCAAATGCGAGCAATGTGACAGAAGCTGGGGGGACAATGGCGGCTTTTTCCTGCGTCGGGTACGCATCATCTGGTCGGGACAGCTTTCAAAGCAGGTCTATTTCTACATCCAGCCTGACTTCGCTAGTTCAGCATCCTCCACCAGCCTTCATTTCGCGCAGCTTAGGGATGCCTATTTCGACATTGGAGCTGATGAAAAGAACGAGTTCCGCTTTCGGATCGGGCAGAGTAAAATCCCGTTCGGATTCGAAAACATGCAAAGCAGCCAGAACCGCCTTCCGCTGGACCGTGCCGATGCCTTAAACAGCGCAGTAAGTAACGAACGTGACCTCGGGGTGATGTTCTATTACGCGCCCGAAAAAATCCGGAAACTGTATGCCAGCCTTATCAGTGAAGGACTCAAAGGCTCCGGAGACTACGGCATATTCGGAATAGGCGCCTACAACGGACAAACTGCCAATAAACCCGAATTGAACAACAACCGGCACCTGGTGGCACGCGTCACCTACCCCATTCGCATCGGCGAGCAGATCATCGAACCCGGTGTTCAGGGCTACGCCGGACGATTTGTGATTCCAAAAGACCAGATCAGCACAGGAACCAAAGTGGCCGAGGACTATGAATACGATGATGAACGCGCAGCCGCCACGTTTGTATTGTACCCTAAGCCTTTCGGTATTCTCGCCGAATACAATGTAGGTAAAGGCCCTGAATTCAATCCGGTCACCGATTCCATTGAAACCCGCACTCTGAAAGGCGGATTTGTCACCATCTGCTACAAAACCAGCATTGGAAAACACACGATCCTGCCCTTCACCCGATACCAGGTTTACAAAGGCGGCAAGAAGCACGAACTGGATGCCCGCAGCTACGACGTGGAAGAGATCGAGGGCGGCATCGAATGGCAACCCTCAAAAGCATTCGAGTTTGTGGCTTCCTATGTGATTTCATCCCGACGGTTCGAAGACTTCAAACTCCAGGATAACATGCAGAAAGGACAACTATTGCGCTTGCAGGCACAGATCAATTTCTAAAGCATGTGTACATGATTTTTATTGGCAAACCGGACTTGGAAGTCCGGTTTTTTTTCGCCCAAATTATTTAATCTTGTAAGCCTAAAATCAATTAAAATGAAACTAAAAGTAATAATGCTCCTGACTTTACTAGCACCTGTATTTCAGTGCATGGGACAAATTCCTATTCACCTGAACTCCGGCCGCATAGCCGGTTCCGGAGCGGATTATGGGGATCTTATTCAATCGGATTCCGTCGGCAATATCTACACTGTCGGTCGTTTTTCAGGAACGTGTGATATCGATCCGGGTCCCGGCATATACTCCCTAACCTCCTCCGGAACCACCGACATGTATGTCGCCAAGTTTTCAGCAACGGGCACGCTGATCTGGGCATTCAAATTCGGAGGACTTGGTACCGAACGACCCATGGCATTCAAAATCGATCCCTTCGGCCGACTTTACATTGCAGGGGATTTTTCATCGGCTGTTGATTTTGACCCGGGACCGGGAAGCACGATCCTCACTCCGGCAGGCGGCTCAGATGTCTACATTACACGCTACACATCTGACGGGAACTTTATATCGGTTAGCTCCTTCGGAGGACCCAATAACGATTATTCGGAGACAATGGCATTTTTCAGCAACGGTGATTTCGTGTTGGGAGGAGAGTTCGCCAGCCCCTCAATTGATATTGATCCCGGTGCCGGAACCACCACACTGAACAATGCAAGCACAAGTACCACATCGTTCGACCCTTACCTGGTACGATTCGACAGTTCCGGCACCTTTCTGTGGGCCTTCAGCCTGCCGGGAGGCGGCAGTGATTACATGAAAAGCCTTGCCATCGACCAAAGTGGTCACATCGTAACAGGCGGCTATTTCAGTCAGACATTGACCACTCACCCTACCGGAGGTTTGACACTCACCACCGCCGGAGCAGCCGATTGTTTTATCGCACAATACGACGGATCCGGCAACCATGTGAATTCATGGTCGTTCGGTGGAGGCGGTACCGACAATCTTTTTGCGATCACGTGTAACAACGGTACCATTTATTCAAGCGGAACCTTCAACAGCGTTGCAGACCTTGCGCCGGGACCGGATACCGCATTTGTTTCCAGCCGCGGACTAACAGATGTCTTTTTGAATGCCATCACTTTCAGCGGGACCGTAGTATTCGCCGGCGGTTTCGGTGGATCGACCTCTGATTTCTCTTTTAACTTACTTTCCACTTCGGCCGGTGATGTGATTGTTTCAGGCTCATTTGTCGATTCGGCTGACTTCGATCTTTCAGCAGGTGTTCAGAACGTTTACGCGTATGGTGACCGCGATGGTTACTGCGCCAAATACGGCCCCACGGGTAACTTGAAATGGGCCATGAAACTGGGATCCGGACTCATCGACTATGTCAGGGGTCTGGCCCTGGCACCAAATGGAGAGTTTTTGTGCACAGGCTACTACGGAGCTGCTAACTTTTACGTCGATCCACTCAACCTTGCAACCGTATTGACAAGCGTTGGATCCTCGGATGCTTTCTTTGCGCGCTACAGTGAATGTGCTTACCCCATATTCAGCAGCCAACCCACCAATGGAGGAACCTGCAACGGTGGAAGTACCGGCTTCAACATTTCGGCCTCCGGCCAAAACCCGACCTACCAATGGCAGGAGGGAACCAATGGGGGAACAGTTTGGACGAACATCGTGAATGGAGGCGTTTATAGCGGAGCCACCACGCCTAACTTGAGCCTCACCGGTTTGAATACCTCGTTCAACAACCGCTTTTACCGATGCGTTGTATCCGTCGACTGTGGACTCAGCTCTACATCCGGCGTAGGCATCCTGTTCGTGGGAAGTCCGGACACGACCGTTAGTGTGAACGGCATCACCCTCAGTGGAGTGAATGTACCGGGAGCCACCTACCAGTGGCTCGATTGCAGCAATGGATTTACTCCCGTCTCCGGAGCCACGTCTTTCAGTTACACCCCCACTACCAACGGCAACTATGCATTACAGATCACCCGCAACGGATGCAGTGATACGTCATCCTGTTACACGGTTTCCTCTGTTGGAATCGATGAAGTTTCTGCAAGCGGCATGGCTGTATATCCCATTCCCGCCCGCGACAGGGTGTTGATCAGCATGGAAAATGCCGGGGATTACGAGGTGGTCCTGAACGATCTGAGTGGGAAGCTGGTCGTTGCATCCCAACGATTCACACGCACAACCGAGATCAATATTGAGCACATATCATCCGGTACGTATATCCTGACCGTTAAAAACGATTTGGGCGCTGAATCAACGCGGAGGATCGTAAAAGAATAACAGACTAAAATTCGATCCGGCCCATGCTTTTTCATTTCATGGTCATTCATCAATTGATCAACAACGGGAGCGATGCTCCCGTTGTTGATTGAAATCCCCCGTAGATATAAAATCCGTTTTGTGCCGCTCCCACGGAGCTCTGAAACTGGGTGGGTGATCCGTCTCCAGACAACAGCTGCCGCTCCAGACAGCTGCCGCTCCAGACAGCTGCCGCTCCTACGGAGCTATGACAATGAAATCTGTGTCTAATTGCTGCCGGGTGTCGCTCTTACGGAGCTCTGACATTGAATCGTCGAACTTGTTCCAGACAGCTCCCGCTCCTACGGAGCTCTGACAATAAATTCGGTGT
>JAULUX010000037.1:0-14217 GCA_032111385.1 Bacteroidia bacterium | reverse complement strand
GAAGGGGCCGCCCAACTTGCTTTTGGGTTTGATGTTGTAGTACACTTCAGCCGAACCGCCCATCTCACCCAGGAATTGGGTGGCGTAAGGATACAAAGTGGCGAGACGATAGGTCTGCTGCCGGTTTACGGCGGGAAGGTAGTTGATCAGAAGACGGTTGCCGGTGACGTCCCGGTCGGAACGGTAGTCCATGTTGTCCACACGTTTACCGCTCAATCGTACTCCCAGTCCTTTCTGTGAATAGGTCAGGTTGGTAAAGAACGCCTCTCCACCGTTGTAGGTGTAGAAATTGGCTTGCGATGGATCATTGATCTTGTAGGCATACTCTGCATCGAATGCGAATTTACCATAGCCCAGGTTGATCCTTCCGGCTGCTGCACCTACGTTTTCGGGAAGCACGTACGAGGCTTTGGTATCGCGCTGGTATTTGCTCACGAAACTACCGCCAAGACCTATCCGCAATTTAGCGTTTGCAAGGGCGGGTAATGCATCGTTGAGCTGTACTTCACCATCGACTCCACGTACTATTCCCGGACCAAAGGTGAAGAAATCACGCTGGCGTCCGATGATACCCTTGATGACAATACCTTTTTGGGGTGTGAATACCGCACGTACTCCGTCGATCGAGTTGTCGACGCCCAGATTCGGTTCCCAGTACGAGCGCAGAATGAGTCCGCTCCCGAATTGCTCGTAGAAATTTCCGGCAGTTACGGTCAGCTTGTCGCCGGTATAGGTGATGAATCGGTTGACGATACCATTCCCTCTGTAGTTCGGATCAAAGCCTTGCAAGGCGTTCAGGTAGCTTTCGTAGCGTACTCCGGCGGTGATGTTGCCGTAGTTGTAGCTGATTCCCATGAATGCGTTGTTCAGCCATTTCTCAGGCACATCTCCTGCGCCGATGGCTGAATCGGGACGGTAATACTGTCCGTTGGTTTCGAAATAGCCCGAGAAATTCCCGTTTTGAAGGAATTGCTGCCCGCGTGTTTCAGTTGCAAGGCAGAGGACGATTGCGATGAATGGAAGAAACAGACTGGAATATCTTCTCATAAGCCATTTGTTTTCGGCCTGACGAAGGTAGGAAAATTGCCTGCGGAAGTGAAGAATTCGCCCCCCACATTGAATGCTTCCCTCACCTCTGAAAAATCACCGCATAAAAAAAGCCGCCCGTGAGTGAGCGGCTTTTTGATTGTCGAATGGATGTTCACTTTTTGGTCATATCGCGGAGGAGTTCGTACATTTTCTCTTCGTCACCGGGAGTATAGGTGTTCCTCTGCATAACGATTTTGCCGTTTCCGTCGATCAGGAAAGTATGGGGGACGTTGTTTACGTTCATGGCCCTGCGGAATTCGGAGTTGGAGTCGAGCAACACATCGAATTCCCAGCCTTTTCCGGCTGCGAAGGGAGCCACAGAAGACATTGTTCGTGTGTCATCGATTGAAACAGCATAGATCTTAACACCCGTTTCTTCCTGCCACTGCGCGTACACGTCGTTCATGCCGTTCAGGGAGGCGACACAGGGCTTGCACCAGGTAGCCCAGAAATCGATGATGACAGGTTTTCCGTCGTTAGTGATCCCGGAGGTATGGAAAGGCTTGCCTTCGATGTCCTTGATGGTGATGTGTGGTATGTCCGTTTGCTTGTTGTCCTGGGCGGAAGCCGTTGATAAAGCGAAGAAGGCCAGCAGAACCAGCAGTGCATTTTTCATGAGGGGATCGTATTTAGGAATTTCAAAAATAACGAATCAGCCAGGGTTGGAGGTATCGGCCGCTCATTAAATTCATTCAGGACTCATTTGAGTTGAAAAGAAAAGGGCTGCCTATAGCAGCCCCTTTCTTTATTTTTTAGTTTTTAAAAATCAATGGGCAACAGTGAATTTCACAAAGGAAGTTCCATTGCCGGTCTCGATCTCGGCCAGATAAAGACCTGCAGGCAAAGCGCTCACATCCATCAGGTGGTTGTGGCTGCCGAAGGCTTTTTGTCCGAGGCGCTCGTAGGAGATCACCTGACCAAGGGAATTGGTCAGACGGATATTCACCTGAGCGGTTTCCTTCAGATCGAATGCGATCATCGCGGTCGATTGGGCAGGATTCGGATAGATGTTCAATGAAGTCAGGGAGGAGTTTTCCTGGATGCCGGTCGTGTTGGTATTTCCGGTCACCTGGAAGTTGCGTGCCGCTTCGGAAGCGAATACGCCGTTATTGTAATACACCTGAGCTCCGTAACCGTCAAGCAGGGTGATGTTGCCGGCTCCGTAGCCGGAATTGATTCCGTCTCCGTAGGAGTCATACACTACCACGCGGTAACAGCCTGAGGCGGGAACCACAACGTTGTGTGTGTTCATAAGGGTGCCGTTTGCAGAGAGCTGCGCATAAGGCCCGCCGTTAGCCAGCTGTGTGCCTGCGTCATCGAAGAACTTCCAGGTGATCTCGTCGCCATAGCGGTCTTGAAGGATTTTAAGTGTCAGGTTGACAGTAGGACTGGTAGACGTCGTGGAGTTAAATGTGGTATTGCCAGAGTTGTCAGAAGGATCGTCATCCGTTCCACCGTTTACCGTGGTGACATCGACGTTCAGGGTGTTGCTCGCTCCAAGGGTGAAGCTGATGGCAGGCAAGGTGACGGAAGCTGTTCCAAGGGGATTGATACTTCCTGTGTAATTGTAGGTTGAAGGTGTTCCGCCATTTATGCTATAAGTGATGTCAGCTGAAGTGACCGCAGCGCTACCGTTATTTTTGATCTGGATGGTGGGGGACAATGTATTTACGCAGATGTCTTCGATCGAGTTGAGTGAAGTGACAGCAGCATTGTTGGTCGTAGTGAAGCCCGTGTAGGAGATGGGAGCCTTCGCTACGTTGATTACGTTGGTCACGCCTTCTGAAACAACTGCAAGAATCTCAAGGTTGGACAGGTCCACAGGAAGGGTTCCAATGGTAGCAGGAATCGTATACGTGAGGGTTTGGGTAACGAGGCTGCCCTGGGTGGTCGGGGTGATGTCCTGACCGGTAGCTCCGGTGGTGATGACATCACGCAGCGCCTTCATGTGGCGGTAGGATCCGTCAGGGTTCACCATGGTGGGGTTGAACTGCGCTCCACCTGTCTGAGGACCATTGATGTTGTTCTGAAGCAACATCACGGTCAGCTTGTTGGTGGCAGCGGGGCTGTTTGCAGTGTAATAAACTTCGATGTCCACGGTCAATACACGAGTATTGATATCGAGCGTGGCGGCACCTGCGATGTTGGCATAAGCAGATTGAGTCAACTGGGCGTTCACCGCTGCAGTCCATGAACCACGGCTCATAGCCATGGCGGTTGCCGTGGTGGGGTAGAAGGCCCTATTCACCGCCCCCTGAGGGTAACCGGTGATACCCATGGTCGGGATGGCAGCGATGGCGGTTCCGTCAGTAGTGCGGAAATCAGGTTGTCCGGCGCTGGGAGTAGCAAAGCCACCGGTGTGAATGTTCACGGCGAACGCACGGTTCGGGTTTGCAGCTACGATCTGAGCGGCGATCTTGTGGCCGTCGGGGCAATATACGCAGTTGATGCCTGTGAACTCCTCGATGAGGGCGTTCTTCAGCGAAGGTTGAGTGCTGACGGGCAACTGGGCGAAGGCGCTTCCTGCACAGGCCAGCAAAGCCAGAGTAAATAGTTTTTTCATTTTCTATTAGTGGTTTGGGTTTTTGAACTAGAAGATCTCAAAAGTAACAATTCTTTTAGGGTTATCCGGTGTTGCAGCCTGAAAAATCACCATTCATAAATAGATGATTACACATAGTTGTGCCCGGTCAATAATCCCGTGAGAATCAGCCCAGCAGCCCGGTTCCCGGTGATTTCGGTTTCGGGTCGTCCGTACAACGGGCGATTTTTCGTACTTTTATCCTCTGTTATCTATTATCCAAAACCTCATGTCAAAGATGAAAACACCCCGGATCCTCGTAGTCGCTGCACTCTTCGCTTGGATGAGTCATGCCCTCCCCTCATACGCCCAGTCCTTTACCCTTTCCGGCTATTCTCCAGTATTGAACCTGACCGATGCTTTCAGCACCAGTGAATCCTACGTCACAATCAATAACAACACGAACAGCGATAAGATCATCACGATCCAACGAACCATCAACACCCTCGCTTCCGGGCATATGGAATTCTTCTGCTTCGGTACGGGATCCACTGCTGCCTGTTATCCTCCCGGAACTGATTTCTCGGGTGGAAACGACACTTTACCTGCAAATTCTTCAACTTCTTCCTTCAAGGGTACGATCGAGCCGTTCGGTGTTTATGGTTACACGTCCATCCACTACCGTTTTTTCGATACCAACAACCCTTCCGACTCGGTAGGTGTTGACCTGGCTTGGAATTTCACCACATCCATCGGAGAAAACCAAAACCAGTTCGGAATCTCCAAACCTCGCTTGAATCCGGCCGACGCCTTTACTACTTTGTCCTACAATTTGCAGGCGGATCAGTCCACAGATCGCCTCGTGGTTTACAACATGCTCGGATCCGTGGTTCGTACCCTGGACATCCCCGGACGAAACGGTGTACTCGTTCTTACGACAGCCGACCTGGAGTCGGGTATGTACATTTTGACCTACCAAAACCAGGGCAAAACCAAGGATTCCTGCCGCCTGGTGGTCGCACACCATTGATTCTCTCATTCTTGTGCTGAACGATGTGATGGTCGTACTAACAACCATTCCAACCGTCGGCGACTTTACTAACCTGTTTAACCGGTCCGATTTTCATCCGGACCACTCCCCGATAGACTATGCCTGACCAACAACAGGAAGCCCTCGACTACCATTCCTCCGGACGTCCGGGTAAGATTGAAGTCGTTCCCAGCAAACCCACCAGCACTCAGCGTGATCTGGCTTTGGCCTATTCACCGGGTGTGGCCGCCCCCTGTCTAGAAATCGAGAAGAATCCGGAGAGTGTGTACAAATACACGGCGAAAGGTAACCTGGTCGCGGTCATCTCCAACGGCACTGCTGTTCTCGGACTCGGCAACATCGGGGCCGAAGCTTCAAAACCCGTGATGGAAGGCAAGGGCCTCCTTTTCAAAATCTTCGCCGACATCGATGTGTTTGATATTGAGATCGACCAGGTGGATGTCGATGCATTTGTCAACACCGTCAAGGCGATCAGTCCGACTTTCGGTGGGATCAACCTCGAAGACATCAAAGCCCCGGAGTGTTTCGAGATCGAGCGTCGGTTGAAAGAGGAGTTGCGTATACCTGTCATGCACGACGATCAGCACGGCACCGCGATCATTTCCGGTGCGGCTTTGATCAATGCGCTGGAGCTGGCCGGTAAAGCGATCAGTGAGGTGCGCATCGTGGTAAACGGTGCAGGTGCATCCGCCATCTCTTGCACCACCTTGTTTGTTTCACTTGGAGCAAAGCTCGAGAACATCGTCATGCTCGACAGTAGCGGCGTCATCCGCAAGGACCGGGAGAACCTGGACGTCAACAAGACGAAGTTCGCCACCGCCCGTGACCTGAACACACTTGAAGACGCTTTGAAGGATGCCGACGTGTTTATCGGTCTCTCCAAGGGAAATATCCTCAAGGGGAAAGACCTGCTGACCATGGCCGATAACCCCGTCGTTTTCGCCATGGCCAATCCGGATCCGGAGATCGGATACGAAGAGGCCGTTGCCGCACGTCCGGACATCATCATGGCCACCGGCCGGTCCGACTATCCCAACCAGGTGAACAATGTCATCGGATTCCCATTCATTTTCCGTGGAGCGCTGGATGTCCGTGCTACCCAGATCAATGAGGCCATGAAACTGGCGGCTGTCAAAGCCATCGCCAGGTTAGCCAAGGAGCCGGTACCCGAGATCGTCAACCTCGCCTATAATCAGAAGAACATCTCATTCGGTAACCAATATATTATTCCCAAACCGCTTGATCCCCGGTTGATTTATACGGTGGCGCCAGCCGTGGCACGTGCGGCTATCGAATCCGGGGTCGCACAACGTCCGATCACCCAGTGGGAGAACTACGAGAACGAGCTGAAGAAAAGGCTGGGTCTTGACAACAAGCTTATACGGGTCATCACCAACAAAGCCAAACAGAATCCCAAGCGGGTCGTGTTCAGCGACGCCGACACGTATAAGATCCTGAAGACCGCTCAGATTGTGCGGGAAGAAGGCATTGCGGTGCCTATCCTCCTGGGCAACAAGAAGCGCATCCAGGCGCTGATCGACGAACACAACCTGCGACTGGAAGGCGTTACGGTCATCGATCCCCGCGAGGAATCGACTCACCTGGATGCCTTCTGCAAGGCGTTTTTTGAAAAACGCAAGCGACGCGGATTCACATTGTATGAGTCGCGCAAGATCATGCAGGAGCGCAATTATTACGGAGCCATGATGGTCGAAACCGGCCAGGCCGATGCGCTTATTTCGGGACTCACCCGCAACTATGCCGATACGATCAAGCCGGCACTGCGCATCATCGGTACCCAGGACAACGTCAGCAAGGTGGCCGGCATGTACATCATGAACACCAAGGACGGCCCCATGTTTTTCGCCGACACCACCATCAATATCAATCCCACGGTGGAGGATATAGTCGAGATCACCCTGCTCACGGCAAGGGCTGTACGACAATTTAACATCGAGCCTCGTATCGCCCTGTTGTCTTACTCCAATTTCGGTTCGTCGAACACGGAAAGCGCCATCAAAATGAGGAAGGCGGTCGAGATCTTGCATGTGCAACACCCCGATCTTCTGGTGGATGGTGAGGTGCAGGCCAATTTCGCATTCACCCCTCAGCTCCTGAAAGACAACTATCCTTTCAGCGACCTGGCTGCCGGAGGTGCCAACACGCTCATCTTCCCCAACCTCGATGCCGGCAACATCGCCTACAAGCTTCTGCAATCAGTAGGTGGAGCGGAGGCAATCGGCCCGATCATGCTGGGCATGAAAAAACCGGTACATATCCTTCAGCTTGGATCCAGCGTGAGGGAGATCGTAAACATGGTGACCATCGCCGTGGTCGATGCACAGGCCCGCTCGGCCAATAACCGCGAGGAGACCGCGAAGGTTGAGATGTGAAATTATTTCTGAATCCCTGAACCCAAACAGCGTTCCATATGTACGATTATTTCCTGGGGAAAGTGGTCGGTTTGAGTCCGACGGCAGTCACCATTGAATGCGCCGGAGTGGGGTATCATCTTCAAATCTCCCTGCATACTTACGGACAGCTTCGCGACCGCGAGCAATTCAAACTATTCGCCCACCATGTGGTTCGGGAGGATGCCCAGCTTCTGTTCGGATTTGCCGAAGAGGAGGAGCGTTGGATGTTTCGTGAGTTGCTGAGTGTCAGTGGAGTAGGTGCCTCCACAGCCCGGATAGTACTCTCCTCCATGACCGCCTCACAGGTACGCTCGGTCATCGCTGCAGGCGATGTGACCAGTTTGCAAAAGGTTAAGGGGATTGGAGCCAAGACCGCCCAGCGGATTGTGATCGATCTGCAATCCAACATGAAAAAGGGTCAGGGAGCGGTTGCTTTATCCACGGTTGTTATACACAATAATCAGCACGAGGAGGCGTTAAGTGCACTGCTCACCCTCGGGTTTGCCCGGGCGAGCGCCGAAAAAGCACTATTACAAGCCTCGAAATCAATAGGTTCCGGCTCAAGAGTGGAGGATTTGATCAAGGCGGCCCTGGGCTACCTCTGAACCTTTGTTTTCCGGGAGCCGTATAAAGCACAATGGCCTCACCTTGTGTTCACTATGCGGATTTCTTCGCTCGTTTTTATGCTATTTTTGGCCACGCCCAGCTTAGTCCTAACCTACCTGCTTGTCCCGTTTGAATCGAATTCGGTCTTATTTCTTTTTTGTTCTGGGCTTCCTGTCGTTGGTGTCCATGGTTTGGGCAACCGGACCTGAGTGGATTTTGACCTGGCCGGAGTCCTCCCCTTTTGTTCTTCTGCCCGATTCCGATACTACACGGGTACAGCTTCCTTATCCTTTTTACGACCGTTGGGCCGATCCCTATAGCAGCCCTTCGCCGCAGAGCCCGTTGTATTTGCCACAGCCTTCGAATATCCAGACGCAGGTGGAGTACGACCCGGAAGAGAGGCAGTATGACATCTTCGAGCGCGTGGGCGATGGATTTTTCCGGAATCCCAGCTATATGACCTTCGAGGAGTACAAGGAGGCTGAATTCGCAAAAAGCACCAAAGGGTACTGGAAGCAAAAGGCTAACTCCGACAACATCGCCCAGAAAAAGGGATATTCTCCCCGTTTGTATGTGGGCGGAGAAGCTTTCAACCGGATATTCGGCGGCAACACCATCGACATCCGTCCCCAGGGTTCTGCAACCCTCTCCTTCGGACTGAACATCAGTCGTTACGACAATCCAACCCTCCCTGAGCGCCAGCGGAAGATCACCACATTCGATTTCCGCGAACAGATCCAGATGAACGTGATCGGGAACATCGGGGAGAAGATGAAGATCACCACCAACTACAATACCCAGGCGAGCTTCGATTTCGAGAACCAAATGAAGTTGGAGTACACCGGCTACGAGGACGAGATCATCCAGAAGATCGAAGCCGGTAACGTAAACCTCCCCCTGAATAGCCAGCTGATCCAGGGTAGCCAAAGCCTTTTCGGGTTGAAGACCCAGCTGAAGTTCGGCCGCCTGATGGTCACCAGCCTGATCTCACAGCAGCGCGGACAGGCTTCGAACATCGAGGTGAAAGGCGGTGCCACCACTACCCGTTTCGACATTCCCTGCGACCAGTACGAGGTGAACCGTCACTACTTCATGGGCAATTACTTCAAGGACAATTACGACTTTGCCCTGTCCGACCTGCCTTTCATCAACTCATTGGTGGCCGTCACCCGCCTCGAGGTGTGGGTGACCAACCGAAACAACACGACCGACAATACAAGGACGATCCTGGCGATGATGGACCTGGGGGAGAGGGTGCCTTACAACACCTCCATCGGTCCTGGTTCTGTAAGCGGAGTGGTTTATCCGGACAACGGAAGCAACAGTTTGTACGATACGACCAACGCCAACTCGTTCCTGCTGGCAACTCCGAACCTCCGCGATGTGAACAGTGTCCAGAACGAAATGGCCACTTTCCCACAGTTCAGTGCATCACGCGATTACGAAGTGGTTCAAAACGCCCGCAGGCTTCAGCCATCTGAATATACCTTCAATCCCCGTCTGGGTTACATTTCACTTAATCAGGCGCTGAATGGAAATGAAGTGCTGGCGGTTGCCTACGAATACACCATAGGCGGCAAAGTGTACCGCGTGGGTGACCTGACCAACACCGGTGTCGATCCTCCCCAGGTCCTATTCCTCAAACTCATCAAGGCGCGGGTGAACAACGTCCTGCTGCCAACCTGGGACCTGATGATGAAAAACGTGTACGCGTTGGGAGGTTTCCAGATCGATCGCAAGGACTTCCGGATGGATGTGTTGTATTACGTGGATACTATCGGCAACCGGTTGAATTATATCCCGACCCTTCCCTCCCAGACAAATGTGTATGCCAGGGCCTTGAACAGGCTCTTCAACCTGGATAAACTCAATGCCAACAACGATCCCCGCCCCGACGGGGAATTCGATTTTATCGAGGGTGTGACCATCAATAGCGCATCGGGTCGGATCATTTTCCCTGTGCGTGAACCCTTTGGATCCTACCTGCGAAGCCAGTTTACGGATTCTATTTTCGCACAACCCTACACCTATGATGCACTGTATGATTCCACGCGCATCTTCGCCATCCAGCAGGCGGAGAAGAACAAATTCAGCCTGAAGGGGAGCTATGTCAGTAAATTCGGATCGGATATCCCGCTGAACGCCATCAACATCCCCCAGGGTTCGGTCAGGGTCACGGCTGGCGGCGCTCCGCTCACAGAGAACGTCGATTATACTGTCGATTACAACCTGGGCCGGGTGAAGATCATCAACCAAAGCATACTGAATTCCGGACAAGCCATTAACATTTCGCTGGAGAGTAACACCATGTTCAGCATCCAGTCGAAGACCTTGTTCGGATCCCGTTTCGATTACACCATCAACAAGGATCTGGTATTCGGGGGTACACTTCTGCGGCTCAACGAGCGCCCCATCACCCAAAAGGTGAACATCGGCGACGAACCGATCGCCAACACGATTTGGGGCGTTGACGGAACCTGGAGGCGTGAGTCGCGTTGGTTGACCCGCGCAATCGACAAGCTCCCCGGAATTTCCACCAAAGAACCCTCTAACATCACCATTTCCGGAGAGTTCGCCAACCTTGTGCCGGGGAACAACAAGGCAATCGGTAAGAACGGAACAGCCTACGTGGATGATTTCGAAGGCAGCCAGTCCACCATCGATCTTCGCAATGTCGGCAGCTGGATACTCTCATCCACCCCGACCAGCCTTCGGCCCGAAGGCGATAGCCTCTCGCTGGCTTACGGCAAGAACCGCTCCCTGTTCAACTGGTACATCATCGATCCTTTGTTCTACCGGAACATCCAGGGAGTCACGCCTCCGAACATCGACGACAATTCGATCTCCAATCACCTTGTCCGCCAGGTGCCCGAAAAGGAGATCTTCCCCAACCGCGATGCGCCTCAGGGTCAGACCGTGGTATTGCCGGTGTTCAACGTCTCCTTCTATCCCGACGAGAGAGGGCCTTACAACTTCGATATCAACCCGACACCCGGTATCTACGACCGCGTTTCGCCCGACGGAAAACTACTGAATCCTGTCAACCGGTGGGGAGGAATCATGCGCCGCATCGAAACCACCGATTTCGATGTGGCCAACGTGGAATTCATCCAGTTCTGGATGATGGATCCCTTCAACAGCAACACGCAAAACACCAATCTGACCGGCGGGGACTTGTATTTCAACCTGGGCAACGTCAGTGAGGACGTGTTGAAAGACGGAAAGCTTGAATACGAGAACGGACTACCTGCCGACGGCGACACGAGCCTGGCATCACGCACCCTCTGGGGATATACTTCCAAAACCCAGCCGCCGATCATTTATGCATTCGACAACAATCCCGATGCCCGACAGTATCAGGACGTGGGCTACGATGGTCTTCGCAACACTTTCGAGAGCTCATTCTTTCAGGATTACCTCGACCAGCTTCGTGCCCAGTTGTTGCCAACTGCTGTGAGTGCCGCCGAGTCTGATCCATGCAGCGACAACTACCATTACTACCGTGGAAGCGACTACGATAACGAGAACAAGACCATTCTCGAACGATACAAGAAGTTCAGTAATCCGGAAGGGAACTCTCCTACCGACCAGCAGTCGCCGGAGAACTATCCTACTGCGGCCACCACGATTCCCGATGTAGCCGATGTGAACAAGGACTTCAATCAGGAACAGAGCGAACAGTTCTATCAGTACCGTGTTTCCTTGCGGCCGGGCGAGATGGAGGTGGGACAGAATTTTATTGTCGACAAGGTTACACGCACCGTGAACCTCCCGAATGGAACCAGCGACCAGATCACGTGGTATCAGTTCAAAATTCCGATCCGTGAGGTCGGCGGCACCAATCCCAACATCACCCGCGTCGGTTCGATCCAGGGATTCAATACCATCAGCTTCATCCGGATGTTCATGTCGGGTTTCCAGGAGCCCATGACACTTCGATTCGCCCGTCTTGAGCTTCTGCGTGGGGAATGGAGAAAATACGCCTACGACCTGCGCACCAGTGGTGACCTCATCGGTACCGATCCCAACAACGCCACCTTCGATCTTGCGGTGGTCAACATCGAAGAGAACGGAAAGCGAACCCCAATCAACTACGTGATTCCTCCCGGTATCGATCGCCAGATCAACATCGGCTCCACCGTATTGCAGCGCTTGAACGAGCAGTCCCTGGCGCTCAAAGTCTGTAATCTCGAGGACGGGGATGCACGCGGCGCCTTCAAGAATCTCGAGCTCGATCTGCGCCTTTACGAGAAAATCCAGATGTTCATCCATGCCGAGGCGCTCTTGGATGAAGACGCATTACGCAACGGCGATCTGAACGTTTTCCTGCGCATGGGCAATGATTTCAACGAGAACTATTACGAGTACGAAGTCCCGCTCACGGTCACGCCCTGGGGAACAACTTCTCCGGATGCCATCTGGCCAACCGCCAACAACATCGAGCTCGAGCTCGAGAAGTTCGTGGATATGAAATTGCGGCGCAACAATGCGGTCGACAATTCAGGAGGTTCGATCAACATCACCGGCGTCTATACCGAGAGGGAGGCGGGCACCAATCGGACATTCTCCATTCGCGGGAATCCATCCTTGAGTTCCGTCAGGGCGATCATGGTCGGAGTTCGGAATCCGAAACGGGATGCAACCAATCCCGGTAACGACGATGCAAGCGCCAAGTGCGCCGAAGTGTGGGTGAACGAATTGCGGCTCACCGATTTCAGCAGGCAAGGTGGATGGGCGGCCAATGCACGGATGAACGCCAAGCTGGCCGATATCGGAAACCTGACGGTTGCCGGCCAGCATAAGTCGGCCGGTTTCGGACCACTGGAACAGAAAGTGAGTGAGCGTACGGTCAACAGCGAAACCACCTTCAACGTCACCTCCTCGCTCTACCTCGGCAAGTTCCTGCCCGAATCGGCCAATCTGGACATTCCTATGTTCGTCAATTACGGCACGGTTGTACGTAATCCCAGATACGACCCGCTTGACCAGGACGTGGACTTCGACAAGTCGCTGGCCACTGCCGACAGCCGTGATGAAAGGCGTGAGATCAAGCGCCGATCCCAGGACTATACACAGACCAAGGGTATCAATTTTACCAATGTGAAGAAGAATCGCGCGGGCGGAAACACGAAATCCAGGGTTTACGACATCGAGAACTTCAATTTCACCTACGGTTACGACGAGGTGTTCCACCGCGACATCAACATCGAGTACGACGTCATCAAGACGCATCGTGGTTCGGTAGGGTACAACTACAACACAACGCCGAAATACATAACGCCGTTGAGTAAAGTCCAGGCTTTACAGAGTAAGTTTCTGAAACCGGTCAAGGATTTCAACTTCAACCTGGTACCCACCAGTTTGAATTTCCGTTATGATGTCACCCGTCTTTATGGTGAAAAACTGTTCAGGAACAATACGGGTTACAGCGATATCGTGCGGGACACCTTCTTCAACAAGAATTTTGAGATGCGCAGGTTGTATGATTTCAAATACGATATTACCCGTAGCATCAAGGTTGATTTCAATGCCAACAACTACTCCGTGGTGGACGAGCCTGAGGGAAAGATCGATACCAGAGAGGATCGGGATTCCATCCGCAGCAACATCTGGGGGAAAAACTACCTGTTGGGACGAAACAAAACCTATACACACCAGGGGAATATTTCTTACCAGGTGCCGCTGAATAAGTTCCCTCTGCTCGATTGGGTATCGGTCAACGCTCGTTACGGATTCAACTACGGTTGGACGGCAGGTCAGTTCCTTCGTAATACACAAGGCCAGTTCACCACCGATCCGCGTACAGGAAATACCATTCAGAACTCCAATACCAAGCAGCTGAACGGAAACTTTACGCTTACGACCCTTTACAACAAGGTGCCTTTGCTGAAGAAAATAAACGCACCCAAGCCCAAGCCGACCCCTAAAGGTAAAACGGAGTCACCAAAGAAGGAATTACCCGGAGGCATCAAGGCAGCAGGCGATCAAAAGGCGGAGCAGGATACGGCCAAGAAAAAGAAACCCGTTAAGCCGCTCGAATCGATCGGACTTGTCCGTTTCGTGGGTAAATTGGTGATGGGTATTCGAACAGCCGGTTTCACCTACAGCGAAAACACCGGGACCTCACTGCCCGGCTATGTGAATTATTCCGATGTCCTTGGACAGGATCTGGATACGCGTTCGCCAGGGTTCCCCTTCGCATTCGGATCGCAGCGTGATATACGCGAAGAGGCTGTCCGTGACCGGTGGATCACCACTGATACCGCATTGAACAATCCGTTGGCCAGGACGTACACCTCAAATTTCAGCGGAAGGGCATCCATAGAGCCGATCACCGGTCTTAAGATCGAATTGAACGCCACTCGCCAGTTCAGCCGTAACAATTCGGAGTTTTTCCGTTACAACGGAACAACCTTCGAATCCCAGGGAATCACAGAAAACGGAAATTTCAGTGTGAGTATAATCGCCTGGAACACGGCTTTCGTCAAAGACGACAAAACCACATACGCCAGCACCACATCTGATAACTTCAGTTC
>JAULUX010000036.1:0-17865 GCA_032111385.1 Bacteroidia bacterium | reverse complement strand
AGTTTACTTAGACCATAATCGTCATCGATGATTCCACGGAAATAAAGACGTTGATAAGAGGCAGAGTCTTTTTGTTCTTCCACCTCAATTCTTGGATGCTGGTCTGGGACTACATTGATGGTATAAGAAACCGAATCGCGGGAACGGATGAATTGGTTTCCGGCACTCACCACATAGCTTCCGTTTTTCATTAATCTCCTTTTTAATGAAAAAGTATTTCGCTCCTCAACATCTTGACGCAGTACATAGGTACTGTCATCAAAACGTACATTCATCTCCGAAACATTACGGGTACCGATGTTCCACGTGGCTCTCGTTCCGGCAGGTACAAGTAAATCGCCGGTGTTGCGGATGGTTTCATTCTTACGTCCCAAGTATGCGGGATATTCCAACTGTATGGAGAAATCCACCAATACAGGATTGGGTACGGCATTGAGTATCTGGTCGTCGGAATAAAATCCATCGGCAGTCAGACGGAATTCGGTATTCCCTTGTACATTACGGAATACATAGCGGAATACACCCAATTCCTCACTTTCCATGCGGAACGTATTATTACCGATCTCTACCTGGACTTCTGCAGGAATTTCTTTACCTGTCATCTTCACTTCGAGAGTGAAATCCTCAAATTGGATCACCTGTAGTTTATCATTACTGATGTTGAATTCAAACGGTGCCGGCTTTGAGAACTTCTTGCCGTATTGGATCAGGCGTTCAGTAGGACCGGTGATCAGACTGGGAGCGGCGAATAGCATCACCAATAAAGCTAAAACCGGAACCCCTGCATAAGGTAGATACTTCCTGTTCATCCTTAAATCGATGGCGGAAGTGAAGGGAATAGGACGCAATTCGGCCGTTTTCTGACCGATAGATGCCTGAATCAATAACAGGTGTTCGGGTTCTTTCGAAGCAAGATCGTGCAGTTGAAGCGTATTCAACAGTTTATCCTCGATATGACTAAAATGACTACCGATGATACGGGCTGCCTCAGTATGACTAATGGTCGAACCCAGTTGGTAAAGACCACGTAGCGGGGTAATCACCAATTTCCATAAAACAGCTGCTGTAGCAGCTAAATACGTATAGAACAGGATTTGCCGGATAACAGGACTAAACCAAACGAATGATTCCAATAAAGTCAATGCCAGGAAAAATCCAACGAGCAGGGCAACGGCATAAATTCCCCCCCGTAAAAGCTGGTTTGTATAGTACTTTCGAATGAAAGCATCCAAATTATCCAACAACTCACGGTAAGGTTGATCTGAGGCGTACATGGAACAAAGGTAAGGCGGATGATCCGTGTTGTAAACGATGAATCCTGGTCTGCATTGTACGCAGCAGTACCAAAAGGGTTCAGTAACTGTACATCCCTGAATTGGAATTAACTTCGCCAACGATGTTAATGCTCAGTCCCGATCGGTTTTCCGACTACGAACTCCTGGATTGCGGAGACTTCGAAAAACTCGAACGCTTCGGTAAATACATAACCATACGACCCGAACCACAGGCCGTATGGAGTAGAGTATTACCCATTGAAGAATGGGAGAAAAAAGCCCATGTGTGTTTTGTTCCAAAAAGCAGCTCGGCCGGTTCCTGGAAGAAATTGAAGGAGATGCCTGATCAGTGGCGCATCAGCTATGGAATCAACAAAATGCACAGCCTACAATTCCGGCTGGGTCTCACCTCTTTTAAACACGTAGGGATATTTCCAGAGCAGGCAGTCAACTGGGATTTCATCTATGAACGGATATCCCATATCCGCCGAATCGAGCCTCAACCCCGGGTACTCAACCTCTTTGCCTACACAGGAGGTGCATCATTGGCTGCACGCGCCGCGGGAGCAGATATTATCCACCTTGACTCCATTAAACAAGTAGTTACTTGGGCACGTGAGAACATGGAAATCAGCGGATTGGATGGGATTCGCTGGTTGGTTGAGGATGCTATGACCTTTGTAAAAAGAGAAGTGAAACGGGGTAAAAAATACCATGGTATCATTCTCGATCCCCCGGCTTACGGACACGGACCGAACGGAGAAAGCTGGAAGCTGGAAGAAATGATCAACGAAATGATGAGTCTGGTTTCTCAACTGCTTGAAAACGAACACTCCTTCTTGGTTTTGAACACCTATTCACTGGGCTTCTCATCCCTGATCATACAAAACCTATTGAACGAACATTTTCCTAATCGATTGAAAAACAGTCAAACAGGTGAAATTTTCCTTAAAGCAACCAGCGGAGTGGTACTTCCCTTGGGTGTAGTGGGCCGGATATCTTAAAACAGCTGTTCATAACCCTGTTCATATCGTAAATAGACCGTTGAAAGAAAGACTGTATCTTTTTTTGGATTTCTCGAATCCATGCTGCTTAATCAACACCAGTTCATATCCAAGAAATAGTGATCGATTGTTTTGAAACGTTATGAACGAAAGAGGGTGGGTTTATCCACCAATTGAATGAATATAGTTTTTAGCCTTTCAGGTTATCAACACCTGTGAGTAGAAGTATTGGATCAATGACAATCAATACTTTGATATGTGAATAAACGAATATACTGTGTGAATAACTCTAACTATCTGAAAAGAACAAGGGATTTCAGGGTATTCTATACACGGTTTCAACAGACATATAATAACATATAGTTTATTTAAATAAGAAGATATAATAATATAAGGGTTGTGGATTTCTGTAAAATCCGGTTACCCACCAGACCACCCGGTTTTGAACAGCCTTTTTAAAACATCAACAAAGCCCCCTGTTGCGGACATCCCCCGTACCTTTGTTCCCATCAAGACCCCAGAATCGGTGATCGCTTTACAGGAATTGCAACAGACAGGATTTATTCAGGAGCAAGTTGATCCAAGGATGGATCTGTTCGAAGAAATTACGCGTCTCAAAAAAGAGAAAAACGCCGTCATCCTGGCCCATTACTACCAGGACGCCGATATCCAGGATATAGCCGACTTCATCGGTGACAGCCTTGGATTGGCTCAGGAAGCAGCCAAGACCTCAGCTGATATAATCGTCTTTGCAGGGGTACATTTCATGGCAGAGACCGCCAAACTGCTTAATCCGGGCAAAAAAGTAGTCATGCCCGATCTTCGTGCCGGCTGCTCCCTGGCCGATTCCTGTCCCCCGGATAAGTTCAGGGACTTCCGCGAAGCACATCCGGGTCATGTGGTGATCAGCTACATCAACTGCACGGCAGCCATTAAAGCGCAGAGTGACATCATCTGTACCTCCAGTAACGCCATCAAGGTGGTGGAGAGTGTACCGCAGGAGACCCCCATTATTTTCGCTCCCGACAAGAACCTGGGGGCCTGGGTGGCCAAGATGACTGGTCGTGACCTGGTCCTTTGGGATGGAGCTTGCATGGTGCATGAGATTTTCTCTTACGACAAGATTCTCAGACTAAAAGAGCGTCATCCGGAGGCTTTGTTCATTGCACACCCTGAATGTGAGGAACCGGTGTTAAAAATGGCAGACTTCATCGGTTCTACTACAGCTCTTTTGAACTTCACTATTACCAATCCGGCCAACACCTTTATTGTTGCTACAGAGAGTGGAATATTACACCAGATGCACAAATCATCACCCGGTAAAACCTTTATTCCAGCGCCTCCGAACAACAACTGCGCATGCAACGATTGTCCGCATATGAAGCTGAATACACTCGAAAAAGTATATTTAAGTATGAAGCATGAGTTGCCCGAGGTGAATATTGCTCCGGAGCTTTTTCAGGATGCATTAAGACCATTGGAAAGGATGTTGTCTTTGTCATGACAAAACCGTATTAGCCGTTTTCATCGCATTTGCATCATAAATACTATCGCCGATATTACCCACTACGTACCCTTTTTTTAGCGCTCTAACTACCCGCTCATTTCTTCTCCCAAAAGAATACGATGAGCTTGTATACCGATTTTAGAGGCTAGGTATTCGGTACTCAGCGTGTTGTCGCCTGTACACCCGCCTGAAACAGCCCGATTGCCGTACCTTCGTCTTGAAAAGATCATCTGTGCAACCACGCTGCTCTACACGCTTTAAACCATTCCATACCGGGCTTATCACGCTCGCCACACACTGCCTGTTGGGTGTTTTGTTCGTCTTTGATGCGCAGGCACAAACGGACAGCCTGGTTACATTTCGTTATCCCAACGGCGTGATCAGCTCGGAAGGTTTTTTCCGGAATGGCAAACCGGACGGCTACTGGAAAGCTTATTACGACAACGGGACGTTGAAATCAGAAGGGAACAGGAAGAACGGACAGCTCGACAGCCTGTGGAAGTTCTACGATGAACAGGGGAGGAAAACCTCTGAAATCCATTACCGTGAAGGACAGAAGAACGGCTGGCAGCGCGATTATTTTCCCGGAGGAGGACTCAGCCTCGAGCGGTGGATGGTCAATGGCCGAACCGACAGCATCGCGAATTACTACAGTGAAAAAGGATACCTCGAAAAAACGGTACCTCTGCGCAATGGAGTGGAGGACGGCATTAGCCGCGAATTCGCCGAGGATGGACGCATTATTACGCTGATTACTTACCGTAGTGGCTTTTTTGTAAAGCAGGAGAAAATCAACCGCACCGATAAATTTGGATTCAAGCAAGGCTCCTGGAAGGAGTTTTATCCCAGCGGTGTGGTGAAAGAGGACGGAGTATGGAAAGATGATAAAAAGAATGGCGTTTTCCGCTGGCTGGGTCCCGAAGGGATCGTGATCCGCATGGAGATCTGGAAGGACGGTGAGCTTTCCAAGGACGAGTTGGCCAATGTCAAGCTCGATATCAAGCGAGATTACCACAACAATGGACGCCCAAAAAGTTCCGTCAACCTGATCAACGGACTCCGAGAGGGTGTCTACAGGGAATTCGACAACAAGGGGACGATCACCGGCAGCAGGCTGTACGACAAAGACCGCATCGTTGCCGAAGGAGGTACGGTGGACCCTCAGGGCCGGCAGCAAGGGAGCTGGAAGTATTTTTATGAAGATGGAAAACTGCGCATGGAAGGTGCTTTTGTAAACGGGGAACGTAGCGGGGTTTGGTCGTTTTATTATCCCAACGGCCGGTTGCAACAGCAAGGCGCCTATGCGGCAAACAAACCCGAAGGAAACTGGTCGTGGTTTTACACTGACGGGAAGATATTGAGGGAGGAGAACTACACGAAAGGAAAAGAGGATGGACGCCTTGTAGAATACGATGAAGCCGGGAACACCATTGCCGAAGGTAACATGACCGACGGTCTGCGCGAAGGCCCCTGGAAGTATAAAAACGGACAATACATCGCCCAAGGTAATTATGTGAACGGGCTTGAAGATGGGGATTGGAAACAATTTTACTCGAACGGTAAACTTGCTTTTGAGGGCGAATATTTCGAAGGTCAGGAAAACGGATTGCACAAATACTATTTCCCCGACGGAAAACCAAGGGAGGAGCGCCGTTACCGCCTGGGACTGAAAGAGGGCGATTGGAAAGTGTGGGACGAAGAAGGACAACTCATCCTGACCACCACCTACGAGCGCGGCGAAATAAAGAAGATGGAAGGGGTGAAAATGAATTGAAGCAAGATCCGTTTATCAGAATTCATCCATAGCCAACCCACGACAGACCATGCCCCGCCTTCTTAAAGCCGTTCTTGCTGTTTTACTACCGCTTGCGGCGGGGGGCTATTCCGGCTATCTCACAGCAGGCGCTATCAACGACTGGTTCCTGACTCTCAATAAACCATCTTTCAATCCACCATCCTGGGTATTCGGCCCGGTGTGGACCTTGCTTTATTTGCTCATGGGTTGGTCGCTATACCGAATCTGGCGTCTTCCGGCAAGTACCCAAAGAAGCACAGCCATGGGTGTATTCTTCATCCAGCTCATCCTGAATTTTTTTTGGAGTCTCATTTTTTTCCGTTGGCAGGCCATGGGTTTTGCCTTGTTGGAAATCGCCCTATTATGGATTTCTATAGCAGCGATGATCCATCTTTTCAGAAAACTCGACTCAACAGCCGGGTACATCAACATCCCCTATCTGCTGTGGGTTTCTTTTGCAACAGCGCTCAATACCGCTTATTGGGTGTTGAACTAGCCCATTCGGATTCATTCCACTGAGCATACTCATGCAGCTTGCATGACAAGGATCAGTCCTTTTCAAAACTACAGGGTTGTATTTAATCGACATTCGAGTAGCCGTTTACGGAATGAAGAAAATAAGAAAGCTATTCATTGGGTTGTCTGTCATCGCATCAGCCATTGCAATGGTGTATGCCTGCAACACCATCTATTTCCGGTCGGCCTATACCAACCACATGCAGTTTCTGCATAGCACCAAGTATTTGAATCAGCAACTATTTCTTAAAGCGCACATGCGCAATGGGGATATGTGGGTGCTTGAAACGGACTGGAAAACCGATTCCGGACAGAACCATGTGGTAGGATATGGAACCTTGTATGATTTTAACCGCAACCGGATCGATTCGGGTATCGCCAAGATCCTTATCGACAGTGTGGCCGTATTTGAAACCAATGATAAACTCGATGATGTGGATAAAAGCCGCGTCACCGCCCTGACCGTCATTACCGGAATCAACGTGGGGTTAACCACCATTTGTCTCGTAAACCCCAAGGCCTGTTTTGGTTCCTGTCCTACATTTTACATGGGGAAAGAGCGCTATGTTCATCACGCACTAGCAGAGGGTTTTTCCTCCGCCATATCCCCTCGGCTCGAATACGGTGATATAGACGCTCTGGGTAAACACCATGCTGAAGGAAACCATCTGGACATCACCATGAAGAACGAGGCGCTGGAGACCCATTGTGTGCGTGATGTGCAGCTTTTAGCTTTCCCGGTTAAAGTCCGAGAGCACATCTATCACGATGGATCGAACACCTATTATCGGTGCAGTAATACACTATCGCCGAACCGCGCCACCGCACCGGAGGGCGAAGTCACCACGCTTCTGGAAAAGGATGATAAACAAGAACGGTTTTCATCTGCCGACCAGAACCAATTGATCACCAGGGAAAGCATCGATCTGGTTTTCGATTCCAAGTCAAGTGAAAAGCAACTTGGACTGGTTATAGATTTTCGACAGACGTTGATGACCACTTACTTCATCTACAGTGCGATGGGATACATGGGTGATGAAGTCGGAGATTATTTTGCAAAGCTTGAAACCGACCCTGCCACCCATGAACAATTGAAAAACGGAGTATACCGGGAGCTGGGGAAAATCGACATTCTTCAGTGGGACGACAAAAAAAGGGAATGGATCCCCTGTGGAGGACTTTACGAAACCGGACCCATTGCGATAAACCGACAGATACTTCCACTGAAATATCGTTCCAATGGAGAACCGCAGCGAATCCGATTGGTCATGAACAAAGGTCTTTGGCGGATTGACCGCACACTACTGACCGAAATCGACGGCACGGTGGAGCCACTGAAATTACCACTTCAACAAGTGCTTCGCAAAGGCAAACCGGACGATTCGGCCTTGGCCCGAATGCGCGACTCCACCCAGCTGTTGATATCCATGCCTGGAACTGCGGTTCAACTCCGGTTCGAAGTGCCCGAAAAAGGATCCGAGTATGAAATATTCCTGTATGCGAAAGGATATTATATGGAATGGATGCGCGAGGAGTGGTTGAAACACAAGGACCTGAGCTTGCTTAGAAGCATGATCCAACAGCCTCGAACCTATCTCAACGGACAAACAGCCGCTTACAAATCGTATGAGAAAACGATGGAAGAAGTTTTTTGGAATTCCCGAATAGAAACCGACCAGACCCTGAACGATGAGCTCTGAAAAAACAGGCATCCTCTTCATAGCGATCATGGCATTTGCAATTTCGTCTTGTGGTCCTTCTACGAAAGCACCCCTTGCCAAGAATGTCGGTATGGATCCATACGGGTCTATCATTCGCATCCAAGGATATCCCAAGCCACTTCAGTGGACCCAGGGTGAATTGATAGCAGTTGAATTCATGGGCCTGTATTTACTGGAGGAAACATCAGGCAAAGTCATACGCATAGAGCGGACATCCCTTAAACGATACGAACTTTTCACAGCCACTTCCAGAAGTTACGCTGGATTCATTCCATTATCCCTTGCCCTCAGTATTTCGCAGGGTGTGATCGGGTTTATCACCTTGCCGGTCAACTTGATCACTACACTATCGGTAGCGACATCCGGTTCGTCCAGATTCACCTACACGGAAGAGGAGATCGATTACTACAAACTGTACATGTTCGCCCGTTTTCCGCAAGGTCTTCCTTTGGGAATTGATTTGAAAAAGCTCCAAGCGAGACCATAGACTAGGTAGGGGTTTACTTTTCGGCCCTGGAAGGCAACCTGGAACGAATCCTGTCGTTTAAGGGTATATATACAGGATCAAAACCCTACAAGAACATGCAGCGCATTTTGTTTTTCGCCTTATTCATTGCATTCTCGAATGCCATGCATGCACAGGTCGAAACCTACAATAAAAAATACAGGCAGACCGCCCTCAAGCCCTATTGTGACTATTGCGAGCTTCCCCTGGATCGTGTAACTAGCCGGTTTATCTATTTGCAAACCCGCGATACCAATGCCACGAAGACCGACTTGTTCACCCAAGCCGAATCCGTGGTTCGATCCATCTGCCTAGAACCCGACAAGCAAATCGTTCTTCGTGATCCTGATGCAGGCAAGATAATTTTCACACGGACAGTTGAGCTAAGTGCCGGAAACAGCGTGAACGGATTCAAAAAGATGGGGAAATGCAAATTCAAAGTGGCCATCGAAGTCAAAGACAACATGTATCGCTACACCATAAACGAGTTTATCATGGAGGGAAGCAACAGGCCATTGGAAACCTATCTTGAAAGCCTAAGACACAATGCCAAATCTCAACAGCAGATCTCATTTCAGATCATCTCCGTTATTGAAGGCTTTAACACCGAAAAAGGCCACTATGTAGAGGGGATCATCGACAGGATTGTTACAGGCATGAATACAACATCGCTTAATTCGAAAAAAAAATAGACCGAGTATCCAAGCCAATACATCAACCCATTTAGACACTCGTGTAAAAATATGTTGATATCACCTCATAAAGAAAACAGAAGCTAATCCATGCCCTCCTACTTTCGTATGGATTGAAAAGAGAAGATAAAGACAAGGGGTGCATTCAACGACATGAACAAAACACCTCAACTGAAAAACCTACACAAGCAAAACGAATAGAACCATCCGTATTCCTCATGGTTCTAAAGCTATAACAACACGAAAGCAACTACTTCATCCACCATGAAACTCCGTCATACACTTCACATCCTGATTGCGATTCTCGCCAGCAATTTTGTAAACGCTCAGGAGGACTCTATTCGCACAGAACTGATCAATCTGGGTTCCAACGTAAACTCCGCGTTTCGCGATTTCGCACCAGTGATTTCAGCTGACGGATCCATGATGATCTTCACTTCACGGCGCCCGCTCACCGACAAGGAAATCAAGTCGGGGGAGCAGGCTACGGAGCGTGTTTATATCACCCGTTTCGACAAAGCCACTTCGACATGGAGTAAAGCGGAAGCGCTTCCCGCTACCGTAAACGAAAAGGGACGTAACAACAGTGCCATCGCTTTGTCGAACGACGGACAGAAGATGTTGCTTTACCGCGATGACAAAACGGGCAATGGCGATATCTATGAATCGGTATTAAAAGGAACAGAATGGTCCAAAGCGGAAAAACTTCCTGAGCCTATCAACACGCCGGCCCATGAATCCTCCGCGGCTTACAGTCCCGATGGCAACACCATTTACCTGGTTAGCAAGCGTGATAGTGGCCAAGGTGGTCGTGATATTTGGATGTGTACCCGTAAACCGGGCGGAACGTGGGGGCCCGCAGTCAACCTGGGATCAGTGATCAACACATCTGCAGACGAGGAAGGCGTATTCATGCATCCCGACGGACAGACTTTGTATTTCAGTTCCATGGGACATGGTTCCATGGGCGGTTACGATGTATTTAAGAGTGTGCGTACGAACGGTGTATGGTCGACACCTGAAAATCTCGGTCCCCCACTGAACAGCACGACTAATGATGTTTTTTTCGTACTTGAGGCCAATGGACGTAACGGATATGTCACATCGGCCACCACCGGGGGCTCCGGACAGGAGGATATCTATCGGATTGTCTTTACTAAAGTGGACAAGGGTCCTCGTCTAACCTTGTTGAAAGGCAAGGTATATGATGAAAAAACCAAGGAGCCTGTGGGAGCTAAACTGCAAATAACAGACAATCTCACTGGTGAGTTGATTTCGGAAATATCCTCCAACAGCGCGAGTGGTGAATATATGGTTTCACTTCCTGCGGGTAAGAACTACGGCATTAATGCTGAAGCCAAAGGCTATCTGTTCTATTCCATTAATGTATCGATGGATGATACAGCCAATTACACTGAAAAAGAGCAGGATATTCCATTGCAGAAGCTAGAGGTAGGAACCAAGATCGTGTTGAACAATATATTTTATGATTTCGATAAGTCCACGTTGCGTCCCGAATCCAAAACGGAGCTGGATCGCCTCAACGATTTACTGAACAGTAATCCTTCTATGCAAATCGAACTTTCCAGCCATACCGACGGTCTTGGAAGTGATGAATACAACAACAGACTTTCGCAGTCTCGTGCTCAATCGGTTGTGGATTACCTCACCAAGAAAGGAATTAGTGCGGACCGATTGACAGCCAAAGGATACGGGAAGACACAGCCGATAGCCACAAATTCGACGGCAGAGGGGCGTCAGCTCAACCGTCGTACAGAATTCAAGGTGTTGAGCAAATAGTAAGGGACAACCATCCGTCATAGAACGGAATCCATTTTCATTCATCCACTCTGATCCTTATCGGCAAAGTAATTATTGAATTCAAACAGTGGATATCAAATGCTAGGCTCTCATTTATCGATGATGGTTGGATTTTTTGGTCACCATAATCTCCTTACCAGATAGCTTGCTAAATGGTAAAGTATAAATATCCATGAACTTCAAGTCGGAGTTAGTTGAGGGGTGTATCCGGGAGCTCGAGCACAAACGAAAGGAGATTCTGAATGAGCTGCAAGAATTATATTCAGCCATTGCCAACGAAACAAAAAGTAGTGCGGGAGACAAGCACGAAACATCGCGTGCATTGATGCAGAACCAGCGAGAGCAGACGGGGAACAGATTGAAGGAGACGGAGGCGATGATAGGTGCTTTACAACAAATCGATACTCAGACTCCGAACACAATAGTTCGGCTGGGTAGCCTTGTCACTACCAATAGGGGCACATTCTTCATCAGCATTGGCTTCGGCCGTTTCGAGAAAGGAGATACCCTGTTTTATTTTGTTTCATCCCAATCGCCTTTAGCAGCTTCCATGATCGGTAAAAGAGCAGGCGATGTGTTTATTTTCAACAATCACGAATACAGGATTGTGGAGGTGGATTGAAAGAAGTTGTTTTTTATAAACAATGGCTTTCAGTATATCTGGTAAATAGAAATTCCATAATAGTTGGATATAATCTTTCGGTACGATTTTATTAAGAGTTCTTTTTTTGAAAATCGAATACAAAATCTTTTCAAAACAATTCGGGGAAATGAAAAAAAGCTATTCAATTCGTTCAACAATAAAAAAGCCGGCCTTTTGCCGGCTTTGAATTTCAGTTCTAATTCGATTTAGTGTTTTATCACAAAGGGCACTCTCTCAATTGTGTTGCCTTTGTCCACTTCGAGGTAGTAAAGTCCGTTTTTCAGACCACTCACGTCCAGCACCTCCGACTTCTGACCCAAGTTGACCGCTTGCTTATGACGCAATACGGTATTGCCGGTGAAATCAAATACATTGAAGTTAACCGTTCCTTGCATTTCTTCGCTCCACTGGATATTCAGCCGGTCGTGGGCGGGATTCGGGAAGACCATCATCGGGGGCAGTGTGGTGAAGGTGATGGAAGCTGACCAGGCGCTGAAGTTGGCGGTGTTGGTGCTTGCCGCTGCGCATACACTGCGGACACGGGCCTCATAGGCCGTACCCGGAAACAGGCCGGGGATGATGCGCGAATTGGTGGGGGAACTGACGAAGATCCAGGCGCTGGCGCCGGCCGGCCGATAGCTGACCTGATACCCGGAAACACCGGTAACCGCATTCCAAACCAGCCGAACGCTGTTGTTGGTCAGGCTGTCGACTATGAACCCTCCAGGAGTGATACAAGGCGTTGGGGCCAGGGTGGTGAAAAAAGCGGACACCGACCAATTGCTCAACGAGGATGTGGCAGAGGATGTCACACAACGACTACGCACCTGCCATTCATAATTGGTATTGGATAAGAGTCCGGTTAGCAAACGTGTTGTGGATGCACTGCTGACTGTTGTCCAGGTAGTGGAGTTGGCTGTACGGTAACGGATACGGTAATCCGTTGCACCGGTATTCGACCAGCTTAAGGTAGCCGAGCTAACCGTGATGTTTGTTGAAACAAGGTTGCCCGGAACCGCACAACCGGTCTGTACCAGTGTGGTGAAAAAAGCCGATCCTGACCACGTGCTTGCTCCTGAAACCGTGTTGGGACTGCAGATGCTTTGCACTTGCCATTCGTAATTGGTGGAGGGCAGAAGGGCTGTTAGAAAACGGACATTGGTGGGAGAGGAAATTGTGATCCAGTTGCTTGTATTCACCGGACGGTACCGCACACCATAGGCTTGCGCTCCCGAAACCGTATTCCAGAAAACACGGGCAGACGTTACCGTGATACTGTCACTTTGCAAACCGGCCGGAACCGGGCAGGCAGTGGATGCGAATGTGGTGAAGGTGACGGATGCACTGTAGACGCTGGCGCTGCCGGCGTTGGTCGAACTACCGCAAAGGGTTTGTACCTGCCATTCGTAGGTGGTGGAGGGAAGCAAGTTGAACAGCACCCGGGCATTACCTGAAGTACCTACTGTAGTCCAAGTAGTAGTACCAACAGTACGGAAACGGACATTGTACCCGAAAGCACCCGTCACCGGGTTCCAGCTCACGCGTGCACTCGTGGCCGTGATGCTGTCCGTTTGCATACCGGTTGGCGTATTGCAGGGAGCTGATGCAAGGGTGGTAAACGTTTGGGAAGCACTGAAAGCGCTTGTACTGGTCGTACCGGCCGCCGATCCGCAAATAGTTTGTACCTGCCATTCGTAGGGGGTGGATCCCAACAGGTTATTCACGAAACGCACGTTTCCCTGACTGCTAATACTGAACCAGGAGCTGCTACCAGAAGGGCGATAGCGCACATTGTATCCAACCGCACCGCTCACGGCGGTCCAGCTAAGCCGGGCTGTAGTGGCAGTGATGCTATCGCTCAGCAGTCCGGTGGGGGTAGTACACGAAGTGTTCTGGCCCGTGGTAGTGAACACAATCAGGTTGGAGAACCCACTGGTCACGGTGGTTCCGGTTGATGAAGTACAGATCTGGGCTATTTGCCATTCATAGGTGGTGGCAGCCGACAAATTATTGAGCACCACAGGCTTGGAAGCAGGAGCACCGGAGGTCCAGGTGGCGGTATTTGCCACCCGATAACGCATCACCAGAGAAGGGTTTGGGGTGGCGCTTGCCACCGTCCAGTCGATGGTGGCCGAGTTGTTGGTGATGTTGGTGGCCGGCTGTGCCAGGGGGATAGGGCAGCCGGTGTTTTGGCCAAATCCCATGGAGGCGCATAGCAGGACGGCCAGAAAGGTCAGGAGGTGTTGGAAGGTTTTCATGTCGGTTTGGATGAAAGGTCGAGCGACCCGTTTAAGGTCTGGACACTAAAAGTACCGGTTTGAAGCCTATTCAGCAATACTATCGCGGATTTCGTATCTATTCTAGTGAAGAAACGTTTCCAGGACGTTTTGAGTGGGCTTTTGAATGCAAACAGAAACGCGAACTGCAAAATAATGAAACAACCTGGTTTTCTTCCTCGTAAAACGGCAAAACACTCAGACATGGATTCCATCATTCCATCTGCTCTTCGAACCATTTTCACTCGCGCATCCAATGCCGGAATGAAAATACAACCACATCATTGCAATCCTAACTTAAACGTTTTTCAGGAAGAAAATCCCATTTTAGGTCTGTTTATCTATCTACCTAATGGAAAAGATATACGTCCATTTCTGATCAAGGATGATCAAAGATTAAATCAGTATTCCACCATCTTATTTGAACAATTGCAATACATCTCCGGATACGAAGCCATCTGGTCGAAGCCGGATGATGTACTGGAGGCCGAATTGCAGGGCGATGAAATCACCTACAACACCGCCTACCTGCTCAAACGAATGAATCATGTTTTTCGTCCTGTTGAGCATATGGACTTAAACGAGCCTACCGTCCTGTCTCTTCCTTACCGCCGTAATCAGGTGCAGGTCGAATTCGGCGAATCATCATCCACATTTAACCTGTTGAACGCGAATTCAGGTCAGCGGCCTAAACTCGTCGTACGCTTTTCAGGAATTGGAGCAAATTGCCACGATGAAGCCAGAAACGCTCTTCAACAACTCACCGAGCCGTTGTTGTTTCAAATCAAACGTGAGTACAACATTCATCTACGCTTGCGCAATGCGTATGGTTTAAACTTTGATAACCAGCCATGGAGCTTTTTGAATGGAGTACTTCATTTAGGTTGAAGAGCCGGATCAGGCTTTTAATAGATCTTTCCTTGACAGTGCGCTTCTA
This sequence comes from Bacteroidia bacterium, assembly GCA_032111385.1. Taxonomy (GTDB): domain Bacteria; phylum Bacteroidota; class Bacteroidia; order AKYH767-A; family OLB10; genus JAJTFW01. The sequence continues at coordinate 3,174 of JAULUX010000036.1, read as the reverse complement.
TTTTTCAATCCCACTTAACACTTTTTAAAAATTGTGTCGACGGATGTGAGTTCTATACTGTGAATCATCACAATAGAGATGAAAACAATACGTTTTCCGATTTAAAAGCTCCGTTACAAAACAGCTGGCTGACAAAAGGTCAACTTAAAGATTAGTCATTTTTTCAGTCGTTCGTCCTACCTTGTGATTGGAAGTTCAATATCAATCATGCGCCCACTGCCACTTCTGCTACTTCTGTTCTGTTTTCATACATTCCCTGGAAGGGCCCAGGATCACCCCTTTCTTGAGCGATTCCAAGCCGCTGAGGTAGAGGGGATGGTGGTGCTCTCGTGGACGCTGAAAGCAGGCAATACGTGTAACGGGGTACAGATACAACGTTCGGCCGGTTCATCGTCCTTTGAAGAAATCGGAGAGATACCGGGAGTATGCGGTAGTATCGACGACGATGTTGACTATATTTTCCTGGATTCTTTACCTCTTCTCAACACACCCAACCGTTACCGGCTTGAATTGGGCAACGAGGGGATCTCTCAGGTTGTAGAGATACAGATCACCGGACTTCGAAACAACGATTACCAGATCCGTCCACATCCCGTTTCACAACGTTCGGTGCTGCTGTTTAAAAACGACAAGCGCCAGAAGTTAACCCTTCAGCTCACCAACATGAATGGAAAGCGTGTTCAGGAGGCGGTTACTGACGGAGAACACTTCACCCTCGAACGCACCGAATTTTCTGCCGGCGTTTACTTGTTCACGATTCGTGATCAGCGCGGCCAGTTGACAAACCTGGGGAAAGTAGTCCTTGCCCCTTGATCATTGAATCCAATTTTTTCATTCATTACTTTTAGGGACATGAAAACCCTTCTCTGCATCCTGGCTCTAGCCGGCATCTTCGCTCAAAACCTTCGCGCCCAGGACACCTTCTCCATTGTCGCAGTAGATTCTGTTACCGGCGAGGTGGGTAGCGCCGGCGCCTCCTGTGTGGACCTGATCCTGTTCTTTCCAAATTATCCCGTTGACTTCCTTGGTGACCTGATCCCCGGAGTGGGTGCCATCAACACCCAGGCCAGTTACAACGTGGCCAACCAAAACAACGCCCGCAACCGCATGCTCGCCGGAGACACGCCCCAACAGATCATCAACTGGTTGGCAGCCAACGATGCCGGAGCCAATCCCACCAACCGGCAATACGGGATTGCTGCCCTCGTCAACGGATCGCCGCAAACTGCAGGATACACTGGAACCAATACGCTCAACTACAAGAACCATATTGCCGGACCCAACTACTGCATCCAGGGGAACATTCTTCTGGGTCAATCGGTGCTCGACTCGATGGAAGCACGCTTCCTGCGCGAAACCGGCGACCTGGCCTGCAAGCTTATGGCCGCATTGCAGGGAGCCAAAGTGCCGGGTGCTGATACGCGTTGTGCCAATAACGGATCGGGAACATCGTCGCTGTTTGCATTTTTGGAAGTGGCTCAGCCTACTGATTCCATCGGACAACCTTCCTTTCTCGTTTCGGTAAAGACTCCCGGGGGAGCCGGTATCGAGCCTATTGATTCACTTCAGATTTTGTTTGATGCGCAGAAGTCATGTGCTGCGACTGGTATGACAGAGTACAACCGCCCCATGTGGAATATTTATCCCAACCCTGCGGGCGATCATGTCGTAATCGCGGCGACCAGCCCCACGATTGTCAATCTAAAATCAACCTATCGGATTTACGACGCCCAAGCCCGATTAATCCGTCAGGGCCGAGTAGCTGAATCGTATATACGAATTGATCTTTTTGGTGTACTGTCCGGATTTTATACTTTGGAAATTGATTCGGGAGGAAACCGGTTTCAATACAAGATTGTGAAGCAGTGAGGATAATACATAATATGACTTGCCCTCCCATCAAATCACAGAGGCTTTTATCTGAAAAAACCAAGGAATCCTTTCTGTTTAAAGGCATCTACCCAATTACCAGATACGTACCAGTTTCTGCATTTAGATTTAAAATTGCAATAATAAAGTGGAGGTGAAGTTATCACATATAATATCCAAAACCCTGAGAGACTGGTAAACGAATTCTAATTTTCAATTGCTTTCAACACGGCTTTTTATAAGCTAATGAAGTATGTAGAGGGGTTCAGCTAACACATATACCAGTTGTGAGCATATTCAAAAAATTGGTTAATATTGGTACAACCTAAACCAACCCAACCCCTATGGATACCCAGAAAGTCGACATGTTCCTGATGACCAGCGGCAAATTCTTCGAGAGTAACCAGCTGCCTATCATCCGCGACCGCTTGCTTAATCTTGATGAGAGCAAGTGGATTGTTATCCAAACCATGCAGTTCAAGGATCCGACCACCAGTTTGATCATTTCCATCTTGGCCGGTTCGCTGGGCATCGACCGGTTTATCATAGGGGATACCGGATTGGGTATTGGCAAGTTACTTACTTGCGGAGGGTTCGGTATATGGGCCATCATCGATTGGTTCATGATTCAAGCCGCTACACGTGAAAAGAACATGGCCATGCTTCAGCAGGTTTTGTATTGAACAACATGTCATCCGGCAAGTTCTACGGCCTGTTCAGCGTGTTCTCAGTCATTGGGACATGTTGGCTGTTGACATCTTCATTTCTTCCTGAGGGGTGGACGCCGTGCCTGTTTCACAACCTGACGGGATGGCCCTGTCCCTCGTGCGGTACCACGAGGTCCTTGCATGCTTTTTTCAGCGGCTCCCTTGGTCAATCGCTGTTTATCAATCCACTGGGGTTGCTTGTAGGCCTGGCCGGACCGATGATCCTGGCGTTTACTATAGCTGATATTTTATCCGGTAAGCAACGGGTTTACAAGGCGTATTTAAGCGGAGAGCAGATCCTGAAGCAGCCGCCCATTGCTCTAACGCTGGGTTTGGTAATGCTGGCCAACTGGATCTGGAACATCTCCAAAGGATTGTAATGAACGAACCGCAAGTCGTCGTCCCAAGCGAACACGAGGCGGAGAAGGCCTCGAACAGCTACCTGATGTCGCTCGTGGCATTGGTTGCCGGCATCCCTCTTCCGATCATCAACTTGTTTGCCACCTTCTTTTTCTACTTAGGCAACCGCAGGAGCACCTATTTCGTGCGATGGCATTGCATGCAGGCGCTGTTGTCCCAGCTATCGTTGCTGTTCATC
>JAULUX010000035.1:0-6527 GCA_032111385.1 Bacteroidia bacterium | reverse complement strand
CCTCTTTCCCCTCTTTCCCCTCTTTCCCCTTCCTTTTTTCATTCTGTTCAATCAGAACAAGGTCCTGCATGGAGACAACGGTACGAACGCTGCCTGACAACATAGTCGCCTTGTCGTCCCTGACGCTCTCCACTATTCCAGTCACCTTTCCGTTCCTCAGGCGTACTTGCGATCCTTTTCGGATATGCAATCTGTTATAGGCCAAGACCTCTTCCAGACGGATCTGGTCCTTCACAGCCAACCGATCGCGTTTCTCCTGTAAGCTTTTACTGTACTTCTCGAGGACTGCCTTCTTGTTCCTGGTTTCTTTCCAATCCTTTACAAAACGACTGAACTTGTCCTCGAACTGCCGGCTCAGGCGAAGTTCTTTTTGACGTACCCGTTCCTCGTCCGCCTCCTGCCTTTTCTCCTGATGCACGACGTTCTTCTCGTATTTATCAACGAGTTCGCTCAATTTCTTCTCCTGCGACTTGTTTGTAGCGACGAGTCTGGCAACCTCCGACTTTTCACGCTCGAGCTTGTTGAGGAGCTCTTCGAGCAGCAACGTGTTTTTCTTGACTTTTTTACGGGCACGCTGAATCACAGACAACGGCAGACCGCTTCTTTCAGCGACCACGAAGGTGTATGAACTACCCGGCTTACCCATTTCCAGGCGAAACAACGGCTCCAGCTTGGCCGCATCAAAAGCCATGGATCCGTTGATGATGCCGGAGGTGCGATCAGCAAGCACTTTCAGGTTCATGTAGTGGGTGGTTACAATACCGATAGCCTTTCGGTAATTGAGTTCCTCGAGGATGGATTCCGCCAACGCACCCCCGAGTGCAGGATCCGTGCCTGTTCCGAATTCATCTATGAGAAAAAGGGAGGCAGGGTTCGCTTTTCGAATGAACTCCCGCATGTGTCGAAGGCGCGAGGAATAAGTGCTGAGTTCAAACTCCAATGATTGGGAATCACCGATATCAACGAGCAAATCGCGAAAAACTCCGAAAGTCGAATTGCCGTCGGCAGTCACCAGGAATCCCGCCTGGAGCATCATCTGCAATAAACCGGCAGTTTTCAGACAAACGGTTTTACCACCTGCATTCGGACCACTGATCACTAAGATCCGTTGCTCCTCTTCCAACCTGAGATCAAAAGGGATGGTGTGCTTTCCGGCAGCGGTATTGTACACATACAACAAGGGATGACGAGCCTCAACCCAGCGAATCAGGGGACGATTTTCCAGGTAAGGCAGGCAGGCTTTCATCTTCAGGGCGAGTCGGGCTCTGGCAGAAATGCAATCGAAACGGACAAGCCACTCGAAATACCGACTCAACAGTTGCCAACCGCTGCGGATATTCGCGGTGAGTTCACGTACTATCCTTTCCACTTCTGCCCGCTCCTCGGTTTCAAGGGAAATCACAAAATTGTTCAGCGCGATGGTCTCCTCGGGCTCAATAAAGCAGGTTTTACCGGTGGCCGACATATCGTGCATGATGCCACGGGCCGCCCTTTTCTGTTCCGCCAGGATTGAAATCACCCTCCTTCCATTCCTCCAACTTTCTCCGGTTTCGCCCAACCATCCGTTCTTGCGGTATTTGGCCAATACAGATTGGTAAACCTGTTCAGTCTCGGCCCGCTTTCTTCCCAACTGCTTTCTGATTCTGGACAATTCGGAGGAGGCGTCCGAACGCACATTTCCCTCTGCATCAATAACAGAATCGATTTGATTTAAAACCGAAGGATCAAAGCTCGTCCCTGAAAGCGGCCGAAAAAGAAGCAGGTATTTATCCTCCTTGCCTTTGAAGAATTGAAAAACCGAACGTGCCATCAACAGCACTTGACGGACATGTAAAACCTGCTGCATGGGCAAGGTCGAATTGCGGATCTTCAACAACTTGAGCGAATCCCGCAAATCGGGGTAGGTTTCGAGCGGAAATGCGACACCATCGCTCAACAACTTCCGCATCTCCTCCGCCTCCTCCAGCAATTGAACGATCTGATCAAATTCGGCCAACGGACTCACGCCGGCCATGGCATCACGACCGGGAAGCCCGAAGCATTCCGCGCAGGCCAGTTCACGGACTTTCTCAAACTCTTCGATCAGAAGGGACTCACCGGGGAAAACTCGCATCGCATGCAAAAGTACCCAGCCACATAGCTTGACCGAAAAAAGAGTCGTGATCTCACACCCTCTTTTTTATCCACAAAAGAACGATCGATGTTGATAAGACGGTCCTTCAAGAGGGCCGGCAGGATAATTTTGTCCTTGATCAATGCAACAGCTGATTTTGTTATGAAAGACCTCTCCTCCCTAATTGATTTCCGTACTCAGGTCCGCAGGGACATCCTGCGCATGGTACACGCTGTACAAAGCGGTCACCCCGGCGGCTCACTCGGATGTACTGAGTTCCTGACAGTATTGTACCAGGAAATCCTCAGACATGATCCTGAGGATTGGACCATGGATGGGGTCGGCCAGGACGTGTTTTTTCTTTCCAACGGACACATCTCCCCATTGTGGTACAGCGTTCTCGCACGCTGCGGCTACTTCCCGGTGGAAGAGCTGGCCACATTCCGCAAGCTCGATTCACGTTTACAGGGGCACCCTGCAACACACGAGGGACTTCCCGGCATCCGCGTTGCCTCCGGCTCATTGGGCCAGGGGCTTTCCGTGGCCGTAGGAGCCGCTTTAGCGAAGAAACTGAACAATGACGACCACCTGGTTTACGTTCTAATGGGCGACGGCGAATTGCAAGAGGGGCAGGTTTGGGAAGCCGCGATGTTCGCTGCGGCGAAAAAAGTGGACAATTTGATCGCCACAGTCGACCTGAACGGCCAACAGATCGATGGCGCCACATCCGAAGTACTGCCCATGGGTGATTTGAAAGCCAAATTTGAAGCCTTCGGCTGGCAAGTCATCGGAATGAACGGAAACGACATTGAAGATGTACGGTCCACCCTATTGAAAGCAATCACGATGACCGGATTGAAAAAACCCACACTGATTCTCATGCAAACAGAGATGGGTAATGGAGTAGATTTCATGATGCACTCGCACAAATGGCATGGTATTGCCCCGAACAACGAACAACTGGCTTCGGCACTTGAGCAAAATCCCGTCACACTTGGCGACTACTGATTTGAACAACTCACTCACCATTCGGCAAACGCGACGATCCGGCCTTTTAGCCGGACTGATTTTTTTCGCCTTTCTATCGAGCGCCATTCCGGCTCACGGCCAGTCCATCAAGGGACCTGAACAACTCACCCGGATCCTATTCCTTTTCGATGCTTCCCAAAGCATGTATGCAAAATGGGAGAGCAACACGAAGTTCGAAGTCGCCAAGAGCCTTTTATCGCAAATGGTGGACAGTTTGCAAGGAATCCCCAATCTCGAATTGGCTCTTCGCGTTTACGGACACACCAAGCGTTATCCTCCACAGGATTGTGATGACACCAAACTGGAAGTGCCGTTCGGTAAAAACAACGGAGGATCCATCAAACGGAGGCTGAATGAGATCAGCCCATCCGGCACCACTCCCATCGCCAGGTCCCTTGAAGAATGCGGCCAGGATTTCCCGAAGGACAAAGCCCGGCACATCATCATCCTGATCACCGACGGCATTGAAGAATGCAACGGCGACCCCTGTGCCGTATCGGCCATTCTTCAAAAACGCGGTATTGTGATGAAACCATTCGTAATCGGCCTTGGACTTGGCAAGGATTTCATCAAGTCGTTCGAATGCGTCGGCAATTATTTTGACGCTACCGACGAAACCCAGTTCCGGCTGGCCTTCAACATCGTGATCACACAAGCCTTGAACACCACCACCATGCAGGTCAATCTGCTTGATATAAACGGCAAGGCCAGTGAAACCAATACGGGGATCACCTTCTACGACCAATACAGCGGAGAGATCCGATACAACTTTGTCCACACCATGAACGCGAAAGGCGTTCCGGACACACTACCTGTCGATCCTCTGGGCCGGTATCGTTTGACTGTACACACCATCCCCGAAGTCTCTAAAGACAGCATCAGCCTAATTCCCGGAAAGCACAACATCGTGGCTGTTGAAGCTCCTCAGGGCGACTTGCTCCTCAAAATGGATGGCGCCAACGAATACAAAAAGCTCAAGGCCATCGTCCGAAAAGCCGGAAACAGCCAAACACTGCACGTACAGGACTTTGATGAATCCACCCGTTATCTCGTCGGCGAATACGACCTTGAAATACTGACCCTGCCCAGAATCCGTATTGACAAGGTGAGTATCGATCAAAGCAAGACCACGACTGTACAGATACCGAATCCGGGACTGGTCACTTTTGTTTGCAACGCCCCCGGCATCGGAGAAATCCTGCATGAAGACAAGAACCGTTTGACACGAGTCCACCGTTTAGGGACGAGCAGCATCAAAGAGACGCTTGTCCTTCAACCCGGGCTTTACCGCGTTGTCTTCCGGCCGAAGAACTCCAATTCTGCCATCTACACCATCGAAAAGACCTTCCGAATTTCTTCGGGTGGCAGCACCGTTGTAAACATCAATTGACAAAGGCTGCGGATCACTACCTCAAGCGCATCTGAAAAATGAAAAAATACAACTACACCGAAAAAAAAGACACCCGCTCGGGTTTCGGAGCCGGACTTCTTGAACTTGGACGAAGCAATCCGAAGGTCGTCGCACTTTGCGCTGACCTGACCGGCTCATTGAAAATGGATGCTTTCGCCAAAGAATTTCCCGAACGATTTTTCCAGACAGGCATCGCAGAGGCCAACATGATGGGGATCGCATCCGGCCTGACAGTGGGAGGGTACATTCCGTTTACCGGCACATTCGCAAATTTCAGTACAGGCAGGGTTTACGATCAGATCCGTCAATCCATTGCCTACTCGGAGAAGAACGTTAAGATTTGCGCCTCCCATGCAGGGATAACCCTGGGCGAAGACGGTGCAACCCATCAGATCCTGGAAGACATCGGTATGATGCGGATGTTACCTGGAATGGTCGTCATCAACCCTTGCGACTTCAATCAAACCAAAGCCGCCACATTGGCCATTGCCAGACACCATGGGCCTGTTTATCTGCGCTTCGGTCGTCCAAGTGTACCGAACTTTACGCCCGCTGATCAAGAGTTCACTATCGGCAAGGCGGTTCATCTCAACGAAGGCCGGGACGTGACCATCATCGCAACAGGCCATCTCGTTTGGAAAGCGATTGAAGCAGGAGAACGCCTGGCGGAAGCGGGTATTTCGGCAGACATCATCAATATCCACACCATCAAACCCATCGATCGTGAGGCCATTCTTCAGTCTGTCAATAAAACAGGATGCGTAGTCACCGCCGAGGAGCACAACCGTTTTGGTGGATTAGGAGATGCCGTCGCACAGGTTATTGTCGGATCCCACCCCGTACCTCAGGAATATGTAGCGATAAACGACCGTTTTGGTGAAAGCGGAACACCGGATCAGTTGATGCGCAAATACGGACTGGAGTCTTCCGATATTTACGCTGCCGCCGAGAGGGCGATACGAAGGAAGGCCGTTCACGCCTAAAGACCCTATCCTGAATCGGGTCTGCCTGCTTAAACCAAGGCGCGTCAGCATCGTCAAAAACACATTTGCAGGCTTTTGAAACCATGACCGAATTCAGCGACGCAGAGTTGCTGCAGATGTTCCATGAACCGGATGGACAACGGAAGCATTACGTATTCAATCTACTGGTGAAAAAGTACCAGCAGCGGGTTTACCAGCATGTCAGACGTATCGTCATCGACCATTCCGATGCGGATGACATGGTACAGAACACGTTCATCAAGGTTTGGAACAACCTGGAGCATTTTCGCGAGGAAAGTCAATTGTTCACCTGGATCTACCGAATAGCCACCAACGAATGCCTGGCCTTGCTCAGGCAACGCCGAAGGCGATTCATGCTTCCCATCCATGATGTGGAGCATGAGCTTTCTAATAAGCTCGCAAGCCAGGAGAGCCCCATCAACGCCGACAAACTGGAGATGCGCCTGCACCAGGCCATTTTGAAGTTACCCCAAAAACAACGACTCGTATTCAACCTGAGGTATTTCGATGAGATGAAATACGAAGACATGTCGAACATCCTGGGCACATCCGTTGGCGCATTGAAAGCCTCCTATCACCATGCCGTTCAAAAAGTCGAAAAATACCTGACTGAATTTTAAGCCTTTTAGTAAATCATCCATCAAAACCGGGAATGGACAACACAAAGTCTGAAAACCAAAACGAGTTGAACAAGGAATTGGAGGGAACCGTTTTCCTGAAGACCATCCGGAAGGGACAACTCCTGCAAGCGCCGGAAGGGTATTTCGATCGTCTAAACCTGAACATTCCGGAACGAATTGAAAACCGAGAAACCCGGGCCACAATTGCTCCCTCATTGCGTGTCTCACCATTTTTCCGTTGGGCCGGCTTCGGCTCGGCGGCCTTATTTGTCGCATTCATCTGGTATTACTCCCATGATGGTTCACGGAAAGAAACCACTCAAGAATCGAAACCTGCCCAGATTGAAGCT
>JAULUX010000034.1:0-11329 GCA_032111385.1 Bacteroidia bacterium | reverse complement strand
GGATGCAGCCGTTTTTCCGGGTACCCAGGGCGGACCACTCGAGCATGTGATCGCCGGTAAAGCGGTGGCATTTGGTGAAGCGCTGGATGACGAGTTCATGGCCTACACCGTTCAGGTTGTAAAAAATGCCCAGGCGATGGCCAAGGCATTCATGGACAAAGGTTATCACATCGTCTCCGGAGGAACCGACAATCACCTGATGTTGATCGACCTGAGAAACAAAGGTGTGACGGGAAAACAGGCAGAAAATGCATTGGTGAAGGCCCACATCACCGTCAATAAGAATATGGTTCCCTTCGATGACAAAAGCCCGTTTGTCACCTCCGGATTCCGTGTCGGAACGCCCGCTGTTACAAGCAGGGGACTCAAAGAGAAACACATGAAGACCATCGTGGGATTCATCGATAAGGTGTTGTCCAAGCCTGATGATGAAAAAGTGTTGAAGAAGGTGGGGGAGGATGTGAAGGAATTCATACTGAAATTCCCGCTTTACCGTTGATTTGAACATGATAAAAATCCGGTACACCTTCGGCGCAGTGGGAGTGGGTAGTGTCCTTACCATTCTTTTTAGCTTGTCCAGGCCGTTGTGTGTTGAAGCGCAGACGGGTGGTGCCAGTACTTTTGCTTTTCTGGAACTCCACGCACCGGCACGGATCGCTGCGTTGGGTGGTAGCGCCATCACCACACCCGGAACGGATCTCGGTCTCGCTTCACAGAATCCCGCCCTGTTGACCAGGGAGATGGACCGTCAACTTTCGTTTTCAAGAGGGTATTTGCCCTCCGGAATCCGTTTCGGGAATGTGCAGGCAGCAGCTTCCATTTCAAAGTGGGGTATGTTCATGTTCAACTTACAACATATCCAATACGGTGAATTTCAATATACCAACGAAAACGCGGAAGTTCTGGGTACGCTCAAAGCAGGAGAGTATGCGTTCAATCTGGGATGGAGCAAACAACTCGACAGCAGTTGGACTATCGGAGCTCAGGCAAAGTATGTCTATTCCGACCTTGCCGGAAACACAGCTTCGGGCCTTGCAGCCGATCTGGGTGTAACTTGGCATAGCCGAAGAAAGAAGGTGATGGCTTCGTTTCTTATCCGTAACGCCGGCAGGCAATTGGATCGATACGAAAGCGGAATCAAGGAGGACTTGCCGCTTGAAATCCAGGCCGGTATCTCAAAAGAACTTGCAAAAGCACCCTTCCGATTTTCGCTGATTTTCCAGCACTTGCAACAGTGGGATTTGAGATACAAGGACAGGGAACTTGCGCAAACAGATCCATTGACCGGAAATACCATCGAAAAAAAGACCGGTTTCCTTGGAAATGCATTCAGGCATGTCATACTCAACACAGAAATTCTGCTCTCCAAAAATTTTCATTTGAGATTGGGTTACAACTTGCTTCGCCGCGATGAATTGGGCTTCACGGCAAGGCCGGGAATGAGTGGTTTTAGTTTCGGTACAGGATTCAGGGTGAACCGATTCCAGTTGTCATACGCGCACAGCGTGTTGAACACAGCCGGGGGGAGCAATCACATCGGCATCTCGACCAACCTGCGCGACTTTACCCGTAAAAAATAAAATCAGCTTTTGTCCCTCTTCAACGCTCGGCCCATTTCGCGTGTGGCTTCGGCCTTTTTAAGGGTTTCCCGCTTATCGTACATCTTTTTACCACGGGCCAGCCCAAGTTCAAGCTTGGCATATCCTCGTTCGGTGGTGTAGAGTCTGACAGGAATGAGCGATACGCCCTTCTCCTTCACCTTAGATAGGATCCGCCTCAACTGATACCTGTGTAAAAGGAGCTTCCGTTCGCGACGCGGTTCATGGTTACTGTATCCGCCTTTGTCGTAAGGACTGATGTGAAGTTGTTTGATCCACAACTCGTCCTTCTTGAAATAACAGTAGGCATCGTTCAAATTCGCTTTGCCATCGCGGATGGCTTTGATCTCGGTTCCGGTAAGCATGATTCCTGCCTCCCAGGTATCGGAGATAAAATAATTAAACGCCGCCCTGCGATTGTGGATGTTGACGGGTTGATGAACAGTTGCCATGCGTTATGCAAAAATAGGCATTGCCCGTCAGCCGGATGATCCTTTCAATCATTAAGCGCCTTGAACAATCATCACCGGAACCCGTACACGGTGACGAACTGAATCTACAGTTGAACCGAGTAGGAAATCCATGAACGCGCGGTGACCGTGTGCGCTCATCACGACGAGGTCACAATTGGTCTCTTTCACTATTTCAGGAATCTTACGGGAGGGAGTTCCAAAACCGTGGCAGATATTGGCAGAGAAGCCTTTGTCGGAAAGAGCCTGAGAATAGGCATGCAAACGGTCAAGGTCCTTGCCTGTTTCCATATCGCGGATATCTGTACCCAGCCAGCGCGCTCCGGCACTCTCAGTGATGTGTATGAGAAAATAAGTGGCCTGTTTTCCACCTTGGTCAATGGCTTTTTGCAGGGCGTTCTGATCTCCGTTGCCGAAATCAAGACAAACGGCGATCCTTACCGGTGCAATGCCCGGCTGGGGAACAAACCCTTTGAATTCACGGTGCGGAATTCGTTCTGCACGATGGTGAAGCTTTCTTACGATAGGAATCAGAGTGATGTAAAGCAGCATTCCCAGTGAAAAAATGGCGAATGGAATAACCAAATAGCGGGTAGTGATTCCGCCGTCGGTCATCAACCATTCCTCGATTTGAGAAACAACCAGTTTGATATTCAGCGAGACGATGATGCCTGCACAGACCCATGCAGCCACGCGTGTCCATGCAGGGATGACAAATTCCCCCATCCTTTCACGGTCACTGACGAAGTGTATCAAAGGTATCACCGCAAAACCAAGTTGAAGGCTGAGAATGACCTGACTTAGGATCAATAGGTCTCCAGTGGCTTCTTCCCCATAGTAGTGGATGACCAAAACGGCGGGCACTATGGCGATAAGGCGAGTGATCAGACGCCTGATCCATGGAGCGATCCGTAGATTCAAATACCCTTCCATGATTATTTGTCCGGCCAGGGTGCCGGTGATCGTGCTACTTTGTCCGGCACAGAGCAAGGCAACGGCGAACAAAACAGGAGCGAGCTGGGAACCCAACAAGGGTTCCAGCAAGTGATGGGCCTCGGTGATGTCGCTCACCTCGTGCAATCCGGCAGAATAAAATGCGCTTCCGGCAAGAACAAGTATAGCCGCATTGACAAAGAACGCCGCATTCAAGGCGATAGTGCTGTCGATGAAATTGAAACGGATGGCTCGACGCGTTTCAATGGCAGTACGCTCGAATTTCCGGGTTTGTACAAGTGCCGAATGGAGGTATAGGTTGTGCGGCATTACCGTGGCTCCGATAATGCCGATGGCGATGTATAGCGCCGCATCGTTTAACGCTGTTGGTACAAATCCCCCGGCAACTTGCGGGAGGGAAGGCTGTGCGATAAACATCTGAACAACGAAAGCACCACCAATGGTGGCCACCAGACTGATTATAAACACCTCCATCTTTCGAATACCGTGATTTAAGAGGAATAGCAATAAAAAAGTGTCCAAAGCACTGATCAATACGCCCCAGATCAAAGGGATCTCAAAGAGCAGGTTCAGGCCAATGGCCATGCCCAGGATCTCGGCCAGGTCGCATGCGGCAATGGCAATCTCTGCCAAACCGTAGAGGTAGTAATTGACAAATCCCGGAAACATCTCTCGCGAGGCCTGTGCAAGATCCCTTCCCCTCACGATTCCCAATCGTGCACTCAGACTTTGTAAGAGCAATGCCATCAGGTTCGACATCAGCAACACCCAGATCAAAGCGTATCCGAATTGGGAGCCGCCGGCGATATCGGTAGCCCAGTTACCGGGATCCATGTAACCAACACTAACCAGATAGGCGGGACCCAAAAAAGCGAAAAGCTTCTTCCAAAACCCCATTTTACTGTCCACCTTTACACTTCCGTGAACTTCGCTCAGCGAGGATTGATGATTTGTTTCAGTCATGACGAATCAGAATTTGTTGTGCGGCTTGATGACTTAAAAAAGTGGTGTTCCCATCGGTGAATCGTATCAGAAGGCTGCTGTCGAATTCATCGCGTTCAAGCACAGTGAACTTTACACCGGGTTTAAGACCCTTCTTTTCCAGAAAACGAAGGAAAGCCGATGTGTGATCGTTCACACCGGACAAGATAACTCCGCTTCCAACCTCCATTTCCGACAGCAATATACCGGAGGCCTGGACCAGTTTTCCGCTTTGATCGGGTATAGGATCACCATGCGGATCGAAACGCGGATGACCCAGATAGGTGTCCAGACGACTAATGAGTTCATCCGAACTGACATGTTCCAGTTCTTCAGCCAGCACGTGAACTTCGTCCCATTTGAAGTTGAGTATATCGGTAAGGAACACCTCCCACAAACGGTGGCGACGAATTACACCCAAGGCCATCTTTTCACCCTTACGGGTCATCTTCACGCCCCGGTAGCGTTCATAATCCAACAGGTTCTTCTCCGATAAACGCTTGATCATGTCCGTTACAGAAGCCGATGTGGTGTTCATCCGATCAGCTATCTGTGAAGTGAGAACAGAACCTGAATTCATGGCGCCAAGGTGGTAGATGGTCTTCAGGTAGTTTTCCTCCGAGCTTGTCATGTCGTGTTTATTGAAGACCCAAATATATAAATTAGATTCGTCTAAAAATAATATTAGATGGGTATTTATTGCTTTTTCCTTAATCTTGCAGCCCGATGTACAAGCGCCTGTTCCGACCGCTTTTGTTCCGCATGGATCCCGAAAAGGCCCATCATTTGGTTTTCGGGGGGTTAAGGCTGCTTTTTCGTATTCCCGGAATGAGCAAACTTATTTCGGCTCTGTACTCCGTGCGAAATCAAAAACATGAGAAGCGAGTGATGGGGCTTCGTTTTTCGAACCCTGTCGGACTTGCTGCCGGGTTTGATAAGGACGCCGTGTTGTTCGAGGAACTGGGTGCATTTGGTTTCGGATTTATCGAGGTCGGAACCGTCACTCCCCGTCCACAAGAGGGAAATCCTAAGCCAAGGATGTTTCGGTTGAAAGCTGATCGGGGACTCATCAACCGCATGGGGTTCAACAACAAGGGGTTGAGTCAGGTGAAAGATCGACTGCGTAATCGTAAACCGGGAGGACCACTCATTGGAGGGAACATCGGAAAGAACAAAGACACACCCAACGATAAAGCAGGGGACGATTATGAACTTGGACTCTCCGAATTGTACCCTTATGTTGATTATTTCGTAGTCAATGTCAGCTCGCCGAATACTCCCGGTTTGAGGACATTGCAGGAGAAGGGGCCTTTAACTGAGTTGTTGAACCGACTCCTGGTGAGAAACAAGCAGTTGGGGAACAAACCCATCCTTCTGAAAATCGCTCCCGACCTGACCGATGGGCAATTGGACGATATTGCCGAGATCGTCAATGCATCCGGAATCACCGGTGTGATAGCCACCAACACAACGGTCGCCCGTGAAGGGTTACTATCGCATGCCGATCTTATTTCAGAGGCGGGAGGATTGAGCGGTGCGCCGCTTCGAAAAAGAAGTACGGAGGTCATCCGGGCGCTTCGCGCAAGATGCGGCACGGAGAAAGTCATCATCGGCGTGGGCGGTGTTTTCAATGCAGATGATGCACGTGAAAAGCTTGATGCCGGAGCGGACTTGATCCAGGTCTACACCGGCTTCATCTACGAGGGTCCAGGAATTGTAAAAAGCATCCTCAAAGGACTTTGAACCCTGAATGGGAATAGCGATAACTATTTCCAAAACTCCACCAAAACCTTCCGGTTGTCGCTCTTGGTGTTTACTTTTGCAGGGCATCAAAAGATCATGAAAAACACCCTGTTCACCCTGACGATCTCCGCCCTGTTCATCGCATGCGGAAATCCCCCCAAGCAAGAAGAAACCTCCGCTGACACCAAGGCGGATACGACCGCAACAACCGGCACCTTCGGTGAAGCAATCGACGAAACCGGTGCCATCACCATGGATTCTTTGCTCTCCAGCATTGAAGTCGGAAAAGGTCTGGTTGAAAACGTGAAAGTGACCGGATTGGTTGAAAAAGCCTGCCAAGCCAAAGGTTGCTGGATGACGATCGATGGCGGAAACGGTACATCCATGCGCGTCACCTTCAAGGACTACGCATTTTTCGTTCCTAAAAACTGTGGTGGCAAGACTGCGGTCATGCAGGGTCGTGCCTACCTGGATACCACCAGTGTGGAAGACCTGCGCCATTTTGCTCAGGACGAAGGTGTCAGCGAAGATTCACTCCAAAAGATTACAGAGCCGGAGATCGAATTGTCCTTCGAGGCGGTAGGTGTCGTTATTAAATAAAAAAGGAGACATAGAATCCGGGACCCGCTTGACAAGGCGGGTCCTTTTTTTAAAGCAATGATGGAAAGTATCGAATGGGTGGAATGTCCGAGGGATGCCATGCAAGGCATCGCTTCGTTTATTTCCACTGCCGAAAAGATTCGGTACATCAACCGCTTGTTGAAAGTCGGTTTCGATGCGATTGATTTCGGCAGTTTCGTATCGCCCAAGGCCATCCCCCAAATGCGTGACACGGCCGAGGTGCTCGCCGGTCTGGATACGTCTGATAAAACCAGGTTGTTGGCCATCGTGGCTAACGAAAGGGGAGGAGAGGAGGCTTGTTCGCATGAAAGGATAACCTTTTTAGGCTACCCCCTGTCCATATCGGAGACATTCCAAATGCGTAACACGAACCGTTCCATAGCGGAATCAATAGCTACCGTAGCGCGGCTTCAAGAACTGTGTTTGAATCACAAAAAGGAGTTGGTCGTTTACATTAGCATGGCCTTCGGTAATCCGTATGGTGACCCTTGGAGCCCTGACCTGTCTGAACAGACAATTGAACAGCTGTATAAAATCGGGGTTAAAACCGTTGCTTTAGCCGATACGGTCGGGATTGCTGAAGCCACAACTGTGCATTCCATGTTCAGTCAACTGATCCCTGCATTTCCCTCCATACGATTCGGGGCACACCTTCACTGCTCCCCTTCGAATTGGATGACGAAAGTCGAGGCTGCTTACACTGCGGGGTGCCGCCGGTTCGACTCCGCCATGAAAGGGTATGGCGGATGTCCGATGGCCAAAGACGATCTTGTCGGTAACCTTGCATCTGAAAATCTCTTGCATTACTGCAATAGCAGGTCCATTCAAACCGGCATCGACCTGCCGGCATTCCAAGAGGCCCTCGAAAGCGCCAATTTTGTATTTTCAGGCCCCCACGCAACATAGCACAACACCTGCCGTTTCAACAAGACGAACCATTACCCGATGACTCACCTCGCATACCCAAACAGGCTATTCCTGTTTTTCTGCTCGCTTTTCATCTTTCTTCAAACCGATCAGGCACTAGCTCAAAAGGGCTACCTCGAATTGCTGGGTAACGTGCAGCAGGAAGGCAAAGGGATCGAAGGGGCAGAGATCAAAGTGCTGAAAGGTGATGAAAATGCAGATAATCTGCTCAGTTCCGCCGGAGGTAAATTCATCATCAACCTTGATCTGGGTCACCTCTATACAGTCGTTTTTAGTCGAAACGGTACAGTCACCAAGTCCGTTTTGATCGATACAAAGGTTCCCGACGACCAATTGGAACAGATCTTTTCATTCAAATTCAAAATCGATTTGTTCCGCATCCCCGAAGGCCAAGAACCTCCCAAAGAAGCTGAACCGCCTGTTGCCAAATTGCAGTACAGCGACGTCTATGAAGATTTCGATTACGACCCCAACTACTCAAAAAATCGCAAGGCCGAGCTGGAAGCTGTCAAACAAAAGGCTGCGGCTGATGTAGCCAAGCAGGAAGCAGCCAAGAAGGCAGCGCTTGAAAAGGCGAAGCAGGATTCCATCGCCAACGCCAAGGAACAGGCACGATTGGCAGATCTTGCCGGCAAAGCACGTGAAAAGGCAGTAGCCGATTCACTGGCTGCAATTGCAGAAGCTGAACGGATGGCGGAAATGCAGCGTCTGGCACAGCAAAAGGCTGTCAACGATTCCATTGCGCGAGTCAATGAGAAAATCAAGGCCGATTCACTTGCTGCAGCAAAAGAAAGAGCTCGGTTACTCGCTGTAGAATTAGAGAAGAAGCGACAGGATTCCATCGCTGCTGCCCAAGAGGCAGCGAAAATCGCCCAGTTAGCTAAGGCCGAACGGGAGAAGTTCGTTGCCGATAGTTTGGCAAAGGCGAGGGAACAAGATCGTCTTGCTGAAATTGCACGTCAGGCCCGAGAGAAAGTAGTTGCCGACAGCCTGGCAAAAGTGAAGGAACAGGAGCGCCTTGCCGAGATCGCAAGGCAGTCAAGAGAAAAAGCAGTTGCCGATAGCCTGGCCAAAGTAAAGGAACAGGTGCGCCTTGCCGAAATTGCACTTCAGGCTAGAGAAAAAGCCGTTGCCGACAGCATTGCCAAGGTCAAGGAGGCGGAAAGGTTGGCCGAACTCGCTCGCCAGAAAGCAGTACAGGATTCGATCGCCCGGGTTGAAGAGAAAGCCCGGTTAGACTCGATCGCTGCGGCGAAAGAAAAAGCCCGTTTGGAAGAACTGGCGAGAAAGGAGCGTGAGAAATTCGTTGCGGACAGCCTGGCTCAAGCAAAGGATAAAGCCCGTCTTGACGAGCTGGCCAGGGCCGCACGCGAAAAGGCAGTAGCCGACAGTATCGCCAAGGTGAAGGAGCAAGAGCGCCTGGCACAAATTGCATTGGAGGCTCGTGAAAAGGCGGTTCGGGATTCGATAGCCAAAGTGGAAGAAAAAGCGCGACTCGACTCCATTGCTGAGGCAAAGGAAAAGGCACGTTTGGAGGAATTGGCCAGAATAGCTCGGGAGAAGTCGGTTGCAGATAGTCTGGCGAAAGTCAAGGAGGAGCAGCGTCTTGCTGAAATGGCTCGTGTAGCTCGTGAAAAGGCCGTTGCCGATAGTCTGGCAAAAGTCAAGGAGGATCAGCGCCTTGCAGAATTGGCCAAGCAGGCCCGTGAAAAAGCGGTGAGCGATTCCATCGCGCGCGTTCAAGAAAAAGCCCGACTCGATTCCATTGCAGCAGCTAAAGAAGAGGCCCGTCTTGCTGAAATGGCCAGGTTAGCTCGAGAAAAGGCTGTAGCCGACAGTACCGCGAAAGCCAAGGAACAAGAGCGGTTAGCCGAACTGGCTCGTCAAAACAGAGAAAAAGCGGTGCGAGACTCGATTGCCAAAGTGGAAGAAAAAGCGCGGTTGGATTCGATAGCCGCCGCCAAGGAAAAGACACGTTTGGAGGAAATCGCCAGAGTGGCTCGAGAAAAGGCTGTAGCCGACAGCACCGCCAAGGCTTTGGAACAACAACGTCTTGCGGAGCAAGCTCGACTCGCAAAAGAGAAGGCTACGGCTGACTCCCTTGCCAAAGTGCAAGAAAAAGCAAGATTGGACTCCCTTGCTGCCGCAAAAGAAAAAGCCCGAGTGGAAGAATTTGCCCGGGCAGCACGGGAGAAAGCCACCGCCGACAGCCTTGCGAAAGTGAAAGAACAGGAACGCTTGGCTGAAATCGCGAAGCAAGCCAGAGAGAAGTTTGTGCGGGACTCCATTTCACGCGCCGAGGAGCAGGCCAAAATCGCTGCAGCCGAAGCGGCACGGCAACAGGAGCTGAAGGCTGCTGAGGAAAAAGCAGCCAGGGAGAAAGCGGAACGTGAAGCCCGCATCCAGGCACAGAAAGACAGTCTGCAACGTGCGCAGTCTGAAGCCGAACTACTAGCCGCTGAAAAACGCAGAGAGCAAGAAGAAGAAGCAGAGCGGAAACGGATGGAAGCCATCGAAGCGCAGAAGCGTTCCGTATCCGGTGGAAATACGAATGCCGCACCTGCAAAAAAAGCTTCTACCGACATCAGCGACTACAAATTCGATTTCGACAAACAGTTCATTGCTGAAGGAATCACTGTAGATACGATCGTAGAAAACAACCGGACCATATTACGTTCTGTTGTCAACTCGAATACCACAAAGGCGACTTACCTGAAGGTGACCTATTCCTACGGAGGTGTTTTCTATTTCAAGAATGTTCAGAGTATAACTGAAACCACCTATAACCTCGAAATGGAAGGTCATCGAAAAGCCATTAAGAAATAATGCTGGTCATTGCTGATGCAGGATCAACCAAAGCCGATTGGCTGGTCCACGACGGTTCCGAGTTGGTAGGGGCATTCCAAAGCATGGGGTTCAACCCCCTTTTTCACAATGCAGACATTGTTTATGCTGAATTAACAGGCAATGAAGGACTGAGATCCTTATCACTCGATGCCAAAGAGGTAAGATATTTCGGAGCAGGATGCTCCAGCCCGGATATGAACGCGATAATCGCTGACGGATTACAGCGTTTTTTTCCGAATGCGCGCATCCATGTCGAACACGATCTGCTGGC
This sequence comes from Bacteroidia bacterium, assembly GCA_032111385.1. Taxonomy (GTDB): domain Bacteria; phylum Bacteroidota; class Bacteroidia; order AKYH767-A; family OLB10; genus JAJTFW01. The sequence continues at coordinate 917 of JAULUX010000034.1, read as the reverse complement.
ATCCGCATTGGCGACCTGTGGCAACGAGGAAGGTATTGCATGCATTATCGGAACCGGTAGCAATTCCTGTTGGTTTGACGGTAAGATGGTACATGAAGGCAATTATGGTTTAGGGTATGTCCTGGGTGACGAAGGCAGCGGTTCTTGGTTCGGGAAACAGTTGCTGAGAGAATTCCTTTACAACAGAATGCCCGATGAGCTGTTGTCCGAATTCAGTACGTCCTTCGGTCTGGACAAGGCAGCCGTAGTCGATCGTGTGTACCGTCAGCCTCACGCCAATGTCTGGCTGGCTTCATTCACCCGGTTTTTGACTGCGCATCCCGATCATCCCTGGATCAAGGAACTTGTAAGGGATGGCTTCAGGGAGTTTGCGAAGTATTGTATATGCGATTATCCGGGATACGGCCGTGTCAAGGTGCATTTCGTCGGGTCTTTGTCTTTTCTTTTCAAAGCCCGGTTGGAGGAGGTGGCCGCTGAAAACGGTTTTACAATCGGTAAGGTGATCAAACAACCCATTGAAGAATTGATGGCATATTTTCTAAAAGAGGGTTTCTCCTCCGAGATGCCTTCCTGAACAAGTCACGAATTAACCGAATACTATTATTTCAGTTTTACCTGCTCCGGAACGAAAGGGGAGGCATCACCGCCATTTCGAATGATGTCGCGCACGATGGTGGAAGATACAGGTGCAAATTGGGGAGAGGAAAGCATGAAAACGGTTTCAATCTGACGGTTCATGTAGTGGTTCATTTGCGCAATCGATTTTTCATATTCGAAATCGGGTGCGCCTCGCAGCCCTCTGAGAATGAAACGGGCATTCATCTCCTTGCAAAAATCGATGGTGAGTCCTGTATAGGAACGCACCTCCACTTGCATGTATTCGGCAAAAACACTTCGAATCCAATCCAAGCGGTCTG
>JAULUX010000033.1:0-3159 GCA_032111385.1 Bacteroidia bacterium | reverse complement strand
TGTCCTTCCACCATGGCTTCAGTGATGTCTTCCGCAGGCTTCTTTTTGCTCACAGCAACAAGCGTGGCCTTGTAGGGGGCCAGTTCATTGATGAGGCCGTGGTATGCCTTCGCGTTGAACATGCTCAGTCAAGGCTGTGGATTACGAGTCCGCTGCGCAGCTTGGGCTCGAACCAGGTGGTCTTGGGAGGCATGATCTGACCGCTGTCGGCGATGTCGATCAGCTGCTTCATCGTCACCGGGTAAAGTGCGAAAGCGACTTTCATTTCCCCATTGTCCACGCGGCGGCTGAGTTCACCCAGTCCACGCAGACCTCCCACGAATTCAATACGCTTATCCTTTCGGAGGTCGTTGATGTTGAACAGTGGGGCGAGAACGCGTTCCGAAAGTATGGTGACGTCAAGCACGCCGATGGGGTCGTTGTCATTGTAAGTACCCGGTTTTGCATGCAAGGCGTACCATTGTCCGTCGATATACATGCTGAATTCATGCAAGGCGCTCGGCCGGTATTCACTTGCGCCTTTGGGTGTGATGTCGAAACTTTCAGACAATTTTTGAATCAAGTCTGCCGGAGTCATTCCGTTCAGGTCCTTGATGACCCGGTTGTAGTCCATGATGTGCAGCTGGTCGTCGGGAAAGTGCACGGCCAGGAAGAAGTTGTATTCTTCTTTACCCGAATGGGACGGGTTGGAATCGCGCCGTTCTTTCCCTACCAGAGCAGCTGCCGCGGTACGATGGTGTCCGTCTGCTACGTAGGTGCAGGGGATCTTTGCAAACAGCTCCACGATCTTTTGGATCGTTTCTCCGTCGCGGACCACCCAGAACGTATGTCCGATACTGTCGTCGGTCACGAGGTCGTATTCGGGTTCTGCTTTGATGATTTCCTCCACGATCGCATCAAGTTCGCGGACATGCGGGTAGGCGAAAAACACCGGTTCGGCGTTCATGTTGCCGACGCGTACGTGGTTCTTGCGGTCCTCCTCTTTGTCGGGACGGGTGAGCTCGTGCTTTTTGATCACGTCGTTCATGTAATCGTCGACAGAGGCACAACCCACAATGCCATACTGGGTGCGACCGTGCATGGTCTGGCTGTAGATGTACAGGCAGTCCGATTCGTCCTGATAGAATACGCCGTCATTCACCATCTTGCGGAAGTTATCCCTTCCTTTTTCGTAGATCTCAGGCGCGTAAACGTTATGTCCGTCCGGAAAATCGATCTCCGGTTTGATGACGTGGTAGAAGGAGTAAGGGTCGCCGTTCGCTTCGAATCGGGCTTCCTTCTCGTCAAGCACGTCGTAGGGACGGCAGACGACGCGTGCAACAAGTTCTTTGACGGGACGGATTCCTTTGAAGGGTTTCAGGATGGCCATGTTCTGGTGTTGTGTGATTCTGGTTTTGTTTTAAGCAGTTGCAGCGCTTCGTTCTTCAAAAAACGAAACAAATTTTTGAGCAATCTCAATGCCGATACGCTCCTGGGCTTCAACGGTTGATCCGCCGATGTGCGGACTCAACGATACGGCAGGATGGTTTCGGAGTTCTTCTCGTACAAGCGGTTCGCCCTCAAAAACATCGAGGCCGGCACCGGCAACAGTGCCTTTGTTCAATGCATCAAGAAGGTCCATTTCATGGATGGCGCCACCGCGTGCGGTATTCACGACCACAACCCCTTTTTTCATCTGGTCGAATTCCCTCCTTGCAAGGATGGGAGGTGCACCTTTTGGGAAGGGCACGTGAAGTGTGATGAAATCGCTTTCCGCCAGCAGCTGTTCAAAGGGAACACACTGCATGGTGAGTACGAGGTTTGCATTGCTCATCGTCTTGAAAAAATCGATCTCGATCTTCACATCGCGGGCTCGCAATTTAAAGGGCAGGATGTTCATGCCTAAGCCAAGGCCCATTCTCGCCACCGCCTGTCCGATATTTCCGAAGCCGATGATGCCAAGGGTCTTTCCTTTGAGTTCGAAGCCGCTGGAGAATTGCTTCTTCAGTGCATTGAATTTCTCTTTATCGCCGCATGAGGGCATCTCACGGTTGCTGTGGTGCAATTGCCTGCTGATGGTGAACAGGTGAGCGAAGACCATCTCCGCTACGCTCTGGGACGATGCTTCGGGTGTGTTGATGACCCGGATACCTTTTTCGCGGGCATACGCAACGTCGATGTTGTCCATGCCCACACCGGCACGCCCGATCAGGCGCAGGTTGGGACAGGCATCGATGAGGTCTTTTCTAACGGTGGTGGCACTGCGTACCAGGATCCCGTCGAATCCCTGCAATGCGGCAACCAGTTCCTCCTGCGGAACTTTGTCAGTGACCACCTCGATTCCGGCGGCTTCAAGGATCTGCTTGCCGGCTTTGTCGATACCGTCGTTGGCTAAGATGCGTGGCATGGGTTCGTCGATGTGGAACATGGTTCAGGCTGTTTTCAAGGCAAAGTCCTTCATTACTTCGGTCAGCACCTTTACACTTTCGATCGGTAGTGCATTGTACATTGAAGCACGGAAACCTCCCACAGAGCGGTGGCCTTTGATACCGACGATGCCGGCTTCCTTGGTGGCTTGAAGGAATGCATCGTCCTGTGAAGGGTCTTTCAGCAGGAAGCAGGCATTCATGTGTGAACGGTCTTCGACCGCGCAGGTCCCGGTAAAGAGGGGATTGTTGTCCACCTCACCGTAAAACAGATCGGCTTTTTGGGTATTGATCTTCTCGATGGCATTCACTCCTCCAATCGATTTCAACCATTCGAGGGTCGCCATGCAGACATAGATCGAGAATACCGGAGGCGTGTTGTAGAGCGAATCTCCATCGATGTGGGTCTGGTATTTCAGCATCGTGGGCACTGTGCGGCTGATCTCCTTCAGGAAATCGTTTTTCACGATCACCAGGGTGACGCCCGCAGGCCCCATGTTTTTCTGGGCACCGGCATAGATGAGGTCGAAAGAGGATACATCCACCGGACGACTGAAAATATCACTCGACATATCGCAAACCACCGGGATCGGACTGGACGGGAAGGTCTTCATCTGCGTGCCATAGATGGTGTTGTTGGAAGTGATGTGCAGGTAGTCGCAGTCGGAGGGGATCTCATAGCCCTTTGGCACGAAACTGTAATTCTTGTCCTTCGACGATGCAATCACGTTCACATCGCCGAATAGCTTTGCTT
>JAULUX010000032.1:0-3912 GCA_032111385.1 Bacteroidia bacterium | reverse complement strand
AATCGTACTCTCCTACCTCTTCGTACTCGCTTCCGCCTTCACTTTCGCCCAAACCGGACTTGTCATCAACGAAATCGACTATGATCAGCCCGGCATTGACAGTTCCGAATTCATCGAACTTTACAATGCCGGAAGCTCTTCGGTCAACCTGAGTGACTACAGCGTCCTGCTGGTCAACTGCAACAACAGCACGTTTGCAGCCTATGCCACCATCAGCCTGCCCGCTCAAACCCTGGCACCCGGTGCATATTTTGTGATTTGCTCCCCACTCAAGCCTAGCGCAAATTGCAACCAGCAATTTAGCCATGCTTTTTCAGGAGGCTACATTCAAAACGGAGGTAGCGCCTCAGCTCCTGCTCCTGACGTGGTTGCCATCCAGGAAAACGCGACCCAGAACTACGTTGACATGGTCAGTTATGAGGGTTCATGTGTCGCTCCATACAGCGGAATGGGTGTTACCATCGCAGAAAGCGATACTGTTGTTGCACAAGACACCCTCAATGGCATCCCCCAGGCTCCTCTGAAGACCTTTGGCATCAGTCGCTACCCGAATGGCATCGACACCAACAGCGACTCCGTCGACTTCAAGCGCGCCTGTATCACACCGGGTGCAGCAAATGTGAATGTCGCCAGCAACTGCTCCGGTATCAGCAGTATCCAAACCAACAACGGCCAGACGTTCGGCATGATGGTTTATCCCAATCCTTCACGCGGCCTTGTTCAGGTTGATTTTCGCGGAAAATCAGTGCGCAATGGAAATCTTGCCGTAATTGATATGCTCGGCAATGAAGTGAAGAACTTCCGCATCAACTCCAACAACAGCAAGTACAGCCTCGACCTGTCTGAATTGCAAAGCGGCATTTACTTCATCAAGGCGGTGACCGATCAGGGCATGGCCATGCAAAGGGTCGTCGTTAAGAAATAAACAGAACATCTCACTTTGAAAATCCCGTTCGAAAGAGCGGGATTTTTTATTCCCACCCGTCAGTCCCTTAAATGAATGAGGGTGTGGGCTCTCATAAGAACAGGGGCTTTCGACCAGGTCTCCAGTCCATTCCTGGTTCTTACCGCGATAAAGTAAGGAGAAGCGAATACACTGGCAGGAAAACCGACCACCACCGAACCGTCGGTACGCAGAAGTCCGGTCGCCTGATGCGCCACATGGAATGAAATTGTATCCCGGAGCTGGATGATCACGGAATCACATGCCGTGCTATCGGCAGAGAGTCCGGCATTGAACAACACGGGCTCAAGGATGCCGTTCCCCTTATTGAATCCTTCAACCATCATGGTTACCGACAGCAGGGTCTGGGTATCACACAAATTCACCGGCAACTGCAAAGTTTGCGCTGAAGTACAACCATTCGGATCCGTCATCATCAGATTGTAATTTCCGGGAAGTTCAGGAACGATCATCGTTGTGTTCGAGGCAGGATCTGTAAAACCTGCTGACGGCGTCCAGGAAGTCTGAAATACGGCATAAGGCGTGAATCTCCACGACTCGTTGGTGGCACTAAAAAGCGTTGCAACCCGGCCGGGAGGAAATGCTGCCTTGGTACCGTCATGATTCTCTATCCCCTGGGTAGTGGGATCGTTCATGTAAGAGATCACTTCGGTGTGGATCTCGATTGTATTGGACCCTTCCAGCAATACGATCTGACCCCGCATCGGGAACGCCGTACCGTTCCAATGATAGGTTTGATAACGGACCACCAGCTTACGTTGCGGAGCGGCGCCGGTGGTAAAATAACTCACCGTGCTCGAATAGGCTCCCGGATTGAGGTCGTTCCAGGCGAAGGCGATGAAGTTGTTCGGCAGGGCTACTGAGGGCAATCCCTTGCCTACACAACACCCGTTGGGCATCGATGTGGAGAACCCAATGAAGCCATTGGAAGAGATATAGAATCCGGTGTATTCGTTACCATAGAAACGGAAAGGGAAACCGATGGGCAGCAAACCGCTTACGGCGTCGTCGGCCAACGCAACCGACGTTCCGGTTCCCGGTTCCGGAGCATAGGAGATCGCTTCGACCAGGTAGCCGGATACTGCATTGGAATTGAGGGGAAGGGCCAGAACCTGCACGGAGTCGCCGGCGCAGGCGGGACTGGGACTAGCCGTAACCGTTATATCGAAGGTGGTTATTGTGATATAGGCTGCCTTAACCACAGAATCGACTCCCAGAACATTGGATGTGCGAAGTTTCACTGCATACGTTCCCGGCTGAGCATAAGTATGGCTTGGATTCTGCCTGAAGGACGTGTCGCCATCGCCGAAATCCCAGAACCACTGTTGAGGATTGCCGACACTCAGGTCCGTAAAGCGAATCTCAGCTGGACAGACTGCAGTGGTCTGCTGGCATGTGAAATCGGCTGTAGGTGCCGTTACCGGAGGGAGACAGAACGCCGGAAAGGTGAAATCGGCAGTTTCATCACCGACTGTACCGGAGCTCCCCTGGGTGGCGAACTGGCCCATTCCCCTACGCGCAAAAGCTTCCCAGATCTGACAACGGTGCGCACTACCATAAAGGATGTCGTCGGCCAACAAGATGGCATCACGGGCATCGATATAACCCGGACTACATGGTTGCAGTTTCATGCCCTCCAACACAAGCCTTAAAGCCAATTGGTTACCGGCGTTACCTGACTGAAAATCGGGGTCGAAACCGAAATCGCGGATCAGAAACCAGGTCATATCCCATAGGGCGGCGCACCAGATCTCACCTCGTTGATGAACCGTAGAGCTCGTCCACAAGTCGGCATAGGTCTGAGGATTGACAGCCATATTGGTGGAATACGGAAAACGTCGAATACCCGGCATCGATAGTGACTGGCTAAGGGAAAAATTGCCAATCCCTCGTGCCATGGAACCGGAGTCCCCCTGTTCGATGGTGGTGATGAGGGCCAGCCAATCGCTCCAACCTTCACCACCCTGCTCAGCATTGCCAAGGCAACTTGAATTGGCAGGACCACCGGTAAGCCTGTTCGAAACACCATGGGCGTATTCGTGAACGATAATGCCATTGTCAAAGGACGCATCTTTCTGAACGGGCTGGGGACATGTGATGATGCGTACGTTAACAGGCACGGCAGTGTTCAGTTGTGTCTTGATGGCATTTCCCGTAGACTGGGTTACAGAAATGGTCGGGATGGTAATTGGAACAGCGGAAGTTCCTGACATGGAGGGAGGCGATGTTCCACCGACATTATTCACTATGATCACTCCCGCGGCTCCGGCAGCCTGGGCATTAAGCGTTTTGTCGATGAAATTGCAATTGCCCCGATCAATCACTGCTATTTTGCCGGCAAGTTGTGCGGAATTGGTCAGGGTGCTGCAGCCATCGGTAAGTGTTCCGACAGCATCCAGCGCCACGATACACTGTGCCTGAATGTTGAAGGAAGTCGATGGATTGTAAGTGGCTGTTCCAATCGATTTAAAGCCAGCTATTGAAGAAGGATCAAGAACCTCCAGAGAACTGCAGGAGCCGTTCCACAGGTACATCTGCATTCGCGGCAAGAAGCCGTCCTCCGGGGTGGCGAAATTGGCATTGTTGAGTCCTCCGCCGTCTTGTGCCTCCGCCTGCACCGGATCTCCGCCCTCACCACCCCTACCGTAATTGTTCCGCTGGAAATTACCTGCAGCTTCGTCAAACCCATGCCGGTGCAGAATGTCGTGCAGCATGTTGTTTACATAAAACAAGTTGATGATAGCTGCATCACGGTTATAAGCTACCGAAGAATCGATATGAAAAGGCGCATTGAACATCAGCTGTCCGCCTGCAGCAGCAGATGGGGCGTAACCTGGCAGATTATCGTTGTTGGCATCCTCGTAGGCATGCACGTTGTTTCCACGGGTATATGTGAACCAACCGAAGCCTGTAGAGCTGGTATCGTGCCAGCCGTTCGGCGACGGAAT
>JAULUX010000031.1:0-4218 GCA_032111385.1 Bacteroidia bacterium | reverse complement strand
GATGGTATTGTTGGTGAACCGGCCGGTGGTACTCCAATCGAATTGGCCGAAACGCACCCCAAGGTTCAGTCGTCCCTCACCGCTGACCACGCAATTGGCATCGTTGAGTTGAATCATAGCGCCGGGTCCGTCCGGTGATTTCAGCTTATCCTCGGCTGCAATTCGGTAAACGGCTCCCGCTTCATCGTATTGAAGGAATCCCTCCGAACTTAAAACTTCGGCATCCGTATTCTTTTTCTTGGGTGATAGGAAGGTGCTGTAAAATCCGCTGCTGTCTGAACTGATGCATAGGCTTACCCCGAGTTTTTCTCCGAACTCGTTCCGCGGCTCCCTGACTGGAATTTTAACCCCTTTCGGGTCGATATCACCGCGGAAGGCAAACCAGCCCGATGGCAGCTTTTCCTCGCAAGGGTGGCTCAGCCGCGCGAAGCCGTCGAAGTTGAGCAAGGGATTTGAGGCACTCAGGTTCACTCTGCCTTTGTAACTGATGTTGCGACTGATCTGGAACATCGCCGAATCGGGCATGTTGCCGGATGCATAGGTCTGCAAGCTGGTATCGACTGAGATCCTGTCGAGTAAAATGGCATGTTTGGTGCCGGCATGGTCCGTGTAGGAGTAGAGTCCGCTGCCTCCGTACCGCTTTCTTCCCTCGATTTGCAGTGTCGCTGCATTGATCGTGTGGTATCGGGAGGCGGTGTTGGCGATGACGGTAGCTTCGCTCAACGGTCGCATGTAGGCGTCCTTTTCAATGACTATGGTGGCAGTATCAGCAGGGAAGATCACGGCATCGGCCACCAGGATCTGTTTCACCTTCCGGGCCTTGATCATATAGTCTGCCAGGCTGTATCTGGCCACACCGGCATTCCAACGCAGGGAGTCCTGGAAGGGATTGGTAGAAAGAAAATCAGACCCTTCGATGACCTGGGAGGCGAGGGTTTTTTCTTCTCCGAATTCAAGCTCCCTGTTGTCGAAATACCACTTGAATTGGGCGATGAAACACAGGTACTGGTTCAAGGGGAAGCTGACGTAGGAGCCGCTGCCGTTTGAGCTGAAACTGCCCATGCGCTTGGCCAGGTCGATCTTGGCATTGACGTTCTTCGTTTGAATGGCCAGGATGTTCTCGAAATCCGATTTCAGGCGGAAGTCGGAGGTGTCAGCTCCGTAATCATCCGGCCGGAAAGCAAAATCTCGCGATTCGAGTTCGGATTCCTTGAAGCGGGCGATCCCACTTCCTCCCAGGCCCGACGGTGTCAAGGTCAGGTTACCGGCCATGTCAACACTTCCATCGTAGGCATCAAGGCTTCCCGATTCGCGAAATACGAACATGCGGTCGGCTCGAGCATACCAGTTGATGAAATTGTTCCTGCCTTTGGCATCCGGAAATCCTGTTCCCGCAACGGTCGCGCGTCGGAGATCCCAGGAGGCATCGCGCAGGTGCGTGGAGTCGGGAAAGAAAACAATGTCCTGGGACTCTGAAAGTGAACTCAGATAATCGATGCTTCCTGAACCGATGAGTCCTTTGAAACTGAGATCGAGGTGCCGGTGGTAGGTGCCCTTCCCTCCGTACATCGGATAACCTGCCGAAGGCGCGTCTTGCTCAAAGCCAAAAGAGTAATCGGGGCGTATGACAATAGTTTCAGGAATGGTGGGGAAGATGCCCGCCGATTCCAGCCTGCCCTTGAATTGAAGTCCGCCGGTGGCGAAATTGTCCAAGGAGTCGATTCCGAACGGATCCACCTGGAAATAAAAGCGACTTCGGTCGTATATGCCATTGTAAACCGTGGGGTGGTCGTAGTACACATAGGCTTCCTTGTCGCTGATGAATGCAGGGTAGGGCGGGAAGTTTTTCCGACCGGACTTGTTCATCAAACTGTCGATTTGCAGTTTGCCCGACAGGTTTTGGAGAGTGTTTCGGATCGAGATGAGTTTAGGACGTCCGTATTCGTCTACCTCCGTATCCGATGTCGCCTTCATGCGTAGGGAGTCGATGGCGGGCATGTCAACGCGGAAGTCGTCGTAATGGAACAGGAATCCCTTGCCGAAAAAGTCACTTTTTCCGGCATGTACGCGTCCACTGAAGAAAATGTCGCGGTTTTTCAAGAGCCGCAGCTCTTGATTGAACGGTGCTATCCAAACCTGCTGGGAGTCGCTGATCAGGATCCTTCCGACACCTTGAAGGTCGAGATCGAAGTTCATCAAGTTGAGCTTGCCATTCGGAATCGCCGAGATCATCGATTCGATCTCAATCTTGTCGTAGTCGGTTTTGTTGTTCCGGGCCGTAAGGTAGTAGTGGAGCTTGTCGTTGACAGTAGCGACATCCTCTTCATAATCGTAGCTGAGAAATCCCTTGTTCGCCAGGTAGATGACCAGGGAGCGTGCCTGTTGTTCGCTTACACGCAGGTACTTGGCGTAGTCGGGTGGATAGATAAATCTTCCCTGCTTTTCGGTGTATTCCCTGACCGTAACGAGAGGGGTGATATCGGCCATCCCCTGGATCTGCTGGAAACGCTCGTCGGTATACAGATTGAACGACTCCAGCTTCATTTTCAAATCGTTCTGTCCGGAAGCCATTTTGAACTCCATCAATGGGTCATCGATCTTCCAGCTGATCTGGTCCACCATGATTTCCATTTGGTGGAAGGAATCGAAAAACGGCATGCTGATGCCCGATTCGGTGCTTCGGGTGAGGGTCATCTTCCTGTCTGAAGCCACATACCGGAACTGGATCGAAGGGTGATGAATGGAATCTTCCTTGAAATAACAGGTGAATGAGGCGCCCTCGGAACTGATCCGCTCCGGTCGGATGATGAAACTCCTGGCTGCGATGACAACTTGTAATGTGTCTTTGCGCTTGAATGCCAGCCTGGCTTTCTGTTCACGCGATCCGGATCCCACCATTTTACTGCCTTGCTGCGAGTAACCGCCGATATAGTCAGCGTCTTTAATGATTTCCTTGATTCCCAGCTGAAGGTCGTAGCTTGTGAAGCGGGGATACGCCGCGGTTTCGGACTTTACCCCGGCCATCGTCTTATCGGCGACCTTTCCACTTAAAGCTTGATTGAAATAGTCCTTGTTGTAAAAGGTGGCATCTTCAGAGGTCCACTCCGAGGAGGTAAGTGTGATGGTTGTTTTCTTCAAATCAGCATACACTTTGCCCGGATCAAGGCCTGCCCGGTTCCAATCGATGCGCCCCCCTTCACCGGTAAATACCCTGGTCAAAGGGTAGTAGGATCCGCTGATGTCGCGAATGACACTGCTGTCCCCCTTCGATTGGCAGGTAAGCGTCATTTTCGGAAAACGCACCTTGGGCACGGAGTCGAACTCGAAGGTGAATTCCGAGCTGCTGCCGATCCACTTGACCGAAGCGGATGAATAAAGAACGTTCTCCGCGAATAATCCGGAAACGTCTTCGATGTAATCACTGTAGCGCTTGGAGCTAAGGTTGAGGACTTCATCGAGGCTGTTGTGCCAGTTTTCGAAAAGGGTGGCCTTCTTACCTGATGACTCCAAAGCCATCAGGGCAATGATGTAATTGCTGAAGTCGGGATAAGGCTTCAATCGCTTTTTAAGCATGTTGTTCGCCGTGCGGATCACCGTTCCTTGCTCTTGTACCGTAAACCGGGCCTGTTCAATCCAGAGCTCGTCAAATCTGTCCATGATCTTCTCCGTCTGGTCTTTGTTGGTTAGCACCATGTAACCGCGTATTTCTTTGGCAAAAGCGGCGGGGTCCGTACTGAACGATTTCGGGGCCTGGGCGATTGAAAACAAGGGGCATAAGAGCAGAAAAAGAATTGGTTTGAGGATAGCGCGCTGCATAGGAAGTACTGATTTGATAATTTGAAAATGGGTTTACTGGGATTTGGAACGGTCAGTTAAAGTCTGATGTGAAGAGGAATACTATCCTAAATTCAATCAAAGCCAGCCCCGTAGGAGCGCAGCAATAATGGAGGACGTTGATTCAAACTTCATGTCAAGCCCCGTAGGGGCGTAGCAATAATAGAAACCGTTGATTCATCTTTCATGTCAAGCCCCGTAGGGGCGTAGCAATAATAGAAACCGGTGATCATAATTCATGTCAAGCCCCGTAGGGGCGCTTCAATTGGGGATTCGATGTGTGGTTTGCTGGTCGAAGATCGAGGGTGATTTTCACAGGCATTCTGCGATGTACGGATCTGTATCAAAGCCTGCCCCGTAGGGGCATATCAATAATAGAAACCG
>JAULUX010000030.1:0-4344 GCA_032111385.1 Bacteroidia bacterium | reverse complement strand
GCCCTTAAGGAGAGCGGCCGGTGGACTTTCAGTTTTATCGGAGCGGACTTCGATTCCTGGAGTGTAGCCCGGCAGCTGAATGTGGACCGAAGTGAAGTGCGGAATTACCGAAAGGCGGACATCAATTTAGCCATGGAAGATGTCTGCGCTTCGATGGTAGATTTCATAAAAGAGAAAGATTCAGGCAACCGCAAGCGGGGTTTTCTGAAAAACAACAACGAACAACAAAAATGAACTCCTTCAACTCCTGTAAGCGGAAACCAAAAACAACGTGCAGCCTGTTTCAAAAAGGAGCGTATCTTTCGAAAACATGAAGGTGCATCTTATCCGGACAGAAGGCGTTGATGACGAACTGTTACAATCCGTACTCTCTTTTTTGATGAGCCTTCCCGGTCCCTACGAATTCAAAGGGAGCCGGGATGGCCGGGAGCCTGATATCCGCGACGAGTTGCGGCTGCTTCTGCCGGACGATCAGAAATACGGCAGGCAGGAATCGCATAGGCTGATGGATTTCTCTGTCGACGCGATGGAGAAGTCGGTACTGCGATTGCTTTCGTGGGAAGACCTATTTGCTTTGTGTCGGAAACATCGGTCGAAAAACACCATTCCTAAAGAAGAACCGATTGTGTTATTGACCGACTACGGTAACTATCCCAACTGGTTCGCGGGGTATGATAACGGCGCCCGAAATTTTTTCGTGCATACGGAGCAGTGGGAGTGGTACACAGGAGGAGAAAGCCGATACCCCATCGCCTATCAGATCGCATCCATATTGTTAAAGCTCCACATGTTCGATTCTCCCGACAAGATGGTTGCCGCTGTTCATCGCGACAGCAGGGGGTGTATGATGGATTTTTGTGAGGAGAAACGCGAAATCGTGCTTAAGCTGCGGACGGCCGACATCTGCCCCGACTGTCTGAAGGTCATTCACGAGAAACATGTTCCCCGAACGCTTGTACAGTATACGCTTAACCTGTTTGAGGCTATTCGTCAGCAGTTGCTCTACCGGGAGCGGTATGGGTTGTTGAGACAACCCTCCAGGCTGTTGATCAGCGGCTGGAGCAAGCGCTTGTTTTTGAAGGATATGGGCATGCTGCCGGTAAGCCTGAGTCCTTTGGAAAGAGCCGTTTACCTGCTGTTCCTGGCTCACCCGGAGGGTATCCGAATGAGCGAAGTGTCCAGTTACCGGAACGAATTACTGGAAAACATCAGACGCATGAGTCGCCGTGACGATCCGCAAGTGATGGAGCAGGGAGTAGATGAGTTGTGTAGTCCCTTGAGCAATTCACTGAGCGAAAAGATGTCGAAGATCAGACGGAAGTTTGTCGATTTGCTGGGCCCGGAAATGGCAGAAGCTTTTATCATCAAAGGCCCCAACGGGGGTAAAAAGAAGATCGATCTTGACCGCCAGCTCGTCTTAACCGAGTGAATGTTGATATGGTGTTGAAAACGGGTTGTGATAAACAAATGGACATGTGGATTTTTGGACAACCTTTGTGAAATAAAAAAACCACTTTAGGGGCTTTTAAAAACACCACGATTTTTCCTTATGGAAAACCACAACAAGATCCTCAGGGTCCTGAACCTGATCGGTTTGCTGGAGGCCAACCCTCCTAAAAACATCCGGTTCCTGGCCGAACACCTCAATACAACCGAAAGAACAATCTACCGTTACCTGGATCTTGTTGCTGAAATCGGGCTCAATGTCGGACGAGACGAACAAAATCGATGGTTCATCCCGACCAACGGAATGGGAGACAACGTCCGGTTCACTCCAGAGGAATGCGATCTCCTTTTCCGCCTGGTCGCATCCGTGGGACGAAAGAACAAGTTACACAATAGCCTGCTTAGTAAATTGAGGGAAAGCCAACTGGTTTCGCCGCACGCCGGATTGTTATTGAACGCTCACATCGGACAGGTCGTGGAACAGTTGTCAGGCGCGATCCAGAATGGACGACAGGTGGTTTTAAAAAAGTATCACAGCCTCAACTCCGGTAATGTCCTTGATCGTCTCGTAGAGCCAATCCGTTTTACCGACGATTATAAAAGCCTGGCCGCTTACGAAATCTCTACCGGGAAGTGCAAATTGTTCAATGTGGAACGGATGACCGGTGTTGAAGTGAAAAAAACAGCCATGAAATTCCGCGATAAGCATCGTTACCAAACACCCGATGTTTTCGGATTCGTACCCAATGGTCGACGCTACAAGGTGCAATTGAGCATGAAGATGCGCCCCGCAGTTTTATTGAAGGAAGAGTATCCAATGGCCGCGCCGTTGATCAAATACGACCACAAGAAAAAGAAATACCACTTCGAGGCTGAAGTCCATGACCTGAAGCCGGCGACACGTTTCGTGATGGGCTTTCCCGAAGAAATCAAAGTTATCGGGGATGATAATCTCCGCGCGGCTCTTCTGAAGAAAGTGAAGAACCTTGTCGGTAACGTCTAACGGTTATTTCACAACAACCAGTCGACCGGTCACCCGTTTTTTTCCATTGTCTACAGTAATAATATACATGCCGGGATGAGGTGTATCCATCGTATACCTGTTCCCTGCAGGAATATTGGTCCTCTCCATCAGTTTCCGACCGCGGATATCCGTAAGCACCATACGGACAACCCCTTTCAAATCGTGATCAATGGTGAAGTTTTCCGATGCCGGATTGGGAAAAATCTGCAAAGTCGATCCTGATACCATTTCATCAACTCCGCCCAGCATGTCGACACAACCGCTTCGTGTCAGTACGGATACCGTATTTGAAGTGACCGAAACAGGCTGCATCGATCCCGTTGTGATAACGCTTATCGGCAAGGGTGATATGAAGTAAGTTGGAATGGTAGGATCATTCGTTGTTATGCCCGGTTGCAGGCAGTTGCCGGCCAGGGCCAGGCTATCGGTACGCTGAAGACCGATTTGAGGAAGCAGCGATACTTGCATCATAGGATCTGACGGCGGTATCACACCGAACAGGGGTCCTTCTCCGATGAGTAGCATCGAGCCATCGCTCTGAAGATGTACATCGTTTAGTAGCATGAGGGCTTGCCTGCTCCATTCCAGGTTTCCGGCAGAATCCACCTTGGCCATTTCTCCGGAAAAACCGTTTCTGGTGGTGAGGATTCCCCCACCATCACTGCACGATACGATGTGAAACCCGGGGTAAGTCTTCGGTGAGAATCCTCCACCGGGACCGCTTCCGGAAAATGAGCGCGCCTGTAGGGTTTGAAATGAACTGTCAATCCGGATCAAGGCTGTTCCCGAGGAGGTGCTCAGGTAAAGAACCGGTCCGGATGTCGTGTTGACCATATCACTTCCGGCGCAGAATGCAAAAGGCAAAGGACTGCTTATCCCGATGCGAACACTTTGCACTGCATTGCCTGCCGAATCCAGTTTCATCAGTAAAGCACAGCCCTCATAGGGGTTCAGGTTCTCGGTGAATCCCGTTAACAGATAGCCGCCATCGGCAAGAACTTGCACCTCCCGTCCTGAGTTTTCATGATTCAGTCCGGTGAAGGCCTTGCTCCACTGAACTTGTCCCGAGCTGTCGGTTCGGGTGACAAGCAGCTGCCCGGGCTGTGTTGTAATCGGATTGTATAGATTGCCGGTGCAGACCAATCCTCCATCGGGACAAATCGAAACGGCAGAAAACCTGGAGTACAAACCGGTCCCGCTCAGTTGCCTTGCCCACAATGCATTACCTGCCGAGTCACATTCCATCAGCAGTGCATTTACCTTGCCTGTAACGGTATCCGTTACCTGGCCGCAAAGGATCAGGTTCCCGTCATGGAGTCGTTCAATATCGTCGAAGATCATATCCGGAAAAATATTCGGCCACGCTCCTCCGCTGTAGATTGTGGAGGAAAGAACGGTAAGCAACGAGTCGACATGAACCAACAAGCCGAATGCGTCATTCTGTGATCCGGCAAGATAGAATCCACCATATCCGTCGTGGATCGATTTACTGTTTTTCAACCCGCTTCCCTGGCCATCTTCCAATACGATTTCCTGTGATACGAACTGAGAGTAAAGCGGAGTCCTGCCAATACAGACCAGAAAGACCAGGGCGAGGAGAACTCTCATACGATCAAAAGTAAAATTTCTAAATCGCTGAACGACGGGGTTTGTGCAAAAAAACGAAAACCGATCCCTTTCGGAACCGGCCTTCGACGGGTTTGTTTGGTATACCTGAAAGAGGCGCTCAACGCTCAATAAGCAATCGTACGGTCTTTGTTTTGTCGGGGAAGCGCACACTGATCAGACAATGTTGTGAGTGGATATGGTCGATCGGAATACGGACCGTGTTGACACCGTCCTGAGCGACCATTTTTTGCTCGTAAAGTGTTTTA